>JAFAWI010000066.1 GCA_019241915.1 Alphaproteobacteria bacterium | reverse complement strand
CACGACATGGCTTGGCGCCTGCGGCTCGATATCGCGGAACGCCAGCACATGCTCATCCTCATAGACCTTGGTGCAGGGAAGCTCGCCGCGCAGGATGCGGGCGAAGACGTTGTCGCGGTCGTAGGCCATCGTTCCACCTGATTGCCGCCGCCGCGGCAGATTGCGTCGCCGCAGCGCCCGCCGCAACCCGGTCAGCCGATCTCGGCGCGCAACTGCTGCCGGTAGTGGTCGATCGGTACCAACGCGCCATTGCGCTCGACATGCCAGAACGCCCAACCGTTGCAGGCCGGCGCGCCCTGAAGCTGGGCCCCGACAAAATGGATCGAGCCTTTATGCTCGGCCGAGATCAGGCTGCCGTCGGCGCGCACCCGCGCCGCCCATCGCCGGCGCTGGTCGACCAGCACCTCGCCCGGCCGCAGCAGCCCGCGCTCGACGAGGCTGCCAAACGGCACGCGCGGCGCATCGCGCTTCGATTGCAGCGCCAGCGCCTCGTCGGCTGCGGGGATCACCGCGGCGATGCGCTCGCGCGCCAGCGCCGCATAGCCGGCGTCGCGCTCGATGCCGACAAAGCGCCGCCCGAGCCGCCTGGCGACCGCACCGGTGGTGCCGGTGCCGCAAAACGGGTCGAGCACGAGATCGTCCGGCCGGCTCGATGCGAGCAGGACCCGATGCAGCAGCGCCTCCGGCTTTTGCGTCGGATGCGCCTTGTGCCCTTCGGGGCCGCGCAGCCGCTCCGGCCCGCCGCAGATCGGGATCAGCCAGTCGCTGCGCATCTGCAGCTCGTCGTTGAGCGCCTTCATGGCGTCATAATTGAAGGTGTACCGCGCCTCGCGATCCACCGCGCACCACAACAGCGTCTCGTGCGCATTGGTAAAGCGCCGGCCGCGAAAATTCGGCATCGGGTTCGATTTGCGCCAGACCACGTCATTGAGGATCCAGAAGCCGAGATCCTGCACCGCCGCGCCGATGCGGAAGATGTTGTGGTAGGTGCCGATCACCCACAATGCGCCCGCCGGTTTCAGCAATCGCCTGGCGGCGGCGAGCCAGGCGCGCGTGAAACCATCGTATTCCGCGAAGTCGGCGAACTTGTCCCAATCCTCCTCGACCCCGTCGACCCGGCTGTTGTCCGGCCGATGCAACGCGCCGGCCAGTTGCAGATTGTAGGGCGGGTCGGCAAAGACCAGATCGACCGATGAAGCCGGCAATGCGGCCATCGCGGCGAGGCAATCGCCGTCGATAACGCGCTCGCGCAGTTCCGGATCGCTCATCGCCATCCGGCCAATCTGCGCGCAACTGCCGATTCCGTCAATTATCGCTTTGGGTTACACGTCGAGTTCGAGATTATCGAGTTCGCCTGCCTCGGCCAGGCGGACCGGCGCGAACGAGCGGCGATGGTGCACGGTGACGCCATGCGCGGCGATCGCCGCGAAATGCGCGCGTGTGCTGTACCCGACATTGGTGTCCCAGGCATATCCCGGGTGCCGCTCCGCCAGCGCCCGCATGATCCGATCGCGTGTCACCTTGGCGACGACCGAGGCGGCGGCGATCGAGAAGCTGAGCCCGTCGCCGCCGATCACCGTTTTGGCCCGACAGGGTAATTCAGGAGGCATCATGTTGCCGTCGACCAGCGCGATGTCCGGCCGAATGGCGAGCGCTGCCACCGCCCGCGACATCGCCAACAGGCTGGCGCGCAGAATGTTGATGCGATCGATCTCCTTGACGCTTGCCGCACCGATGCCGATGCGCGCGCAGCGGCGCAGCGCGGCAAAACACGCCTCCCGCACCTCGCGGCTCAGGACTTTGGAATCGTCGAGGGTGTCGTGCAACTCGGCGGCAAAGCAATCGCGGTCGATGACGACCGCAGCAGCCACCACCGGCCCGGCCAGCGGTCCGCGCCCGGCTTCGTCCACACCGCAGACAATACCGCGGCAGCCATCCTCGATGGCGAAATCTGGCATCCCGATCCCCGCCCAGGCTTTTGCCACGATGCACCGGCGCCGGCAACCGCCCGGGCGGCGCCGGCAAAAAAATCAGGACGAGCGGCCGTCCCCCGATAGCCGCCCGTCCTGTCGCGCGAAAGCCGCGCCTCCGCACATGGCCAAGGTAGCCGGACTGCGCCGGTGGGCAATGAGGAAAGCGGCCATCCACATTGTCTTCCCCAGGAAACAACAGTTACCCCCAGCTTTTCCGCAACGCCATCCCATGGAGCGAAACAGCCGGACGCAGAATCTATTTGACGTTGACACGACCGCGGCCCGAACATAGCATGAACATGAGCCCCCGCCATGGCGCGGCGTCGCCGAGGGCCGAGGGCTCAGAAGCAGGGTTGGGTTTAGGTTTGGCCATGGCGTACTCGTTTTGTTTCCAAGAGGAGAGCGCGAAATGAAAAAGATTGCCCGATATGCGCTGCTTTTGGCGGCGGGCTTGATGACCGTCTCCGCCGCGCAGGCTGCGCCGCCGGCCGCCGAGCCGGCTGGCGGCGATACCATCACCTTTGCGCAATACCGCGACTGGCGTCTGCATTTCATCGAGGAACGGCAGACGCAGATCGAGGCGCAACTCGCGGCGAAGGATGTGACCGCACAGCGGCGCGCCTCGCTGGAACGCCAGAAGGCCTATTACGACTTCTTCGCCGCGATGCCGGCGGCAGAACGCGACCGGCGCTTCCGCGAGCGGTTCGACGAGATCGATGCGAACCACGACGGGATTATCGATCATAACGAACGTGCTGCGTGGCACGAAAAGCAGCGGGCGTTCTACGACCGCGGCTTCTACCGGCACGAAGCGGCAAACGATCTCGGCCGCCGCTAGCCGCGCCTTGCCGGTGGTTGCCGGTTGACATCTCGCGCGCCCCGCTTCCGCCCGCGGACAGACGGTCCGCACGAGCGGGCGAGGCGCGGGATGCGAGGCATGGATAGCGGGCTTGCCGGTCGGGTCGCGGCCGAGACAGTCCTGAGCCACAGCGACGGTGCGCGGCGACCCGGCGCACGCTGATCCTGCGCGACGCGCTGCGCCAGCTCGGCGATTGCCGCGGACCGGCCGCCGGCCGGCTCGCCTTCGCGGTCGAGCGCGCGGTCGCCACCGGCTTTGCCAAGCTGAAACCGCGGCGCGTGCCGCTGCAGCCAACGTCGAAATCAACGCCGCGCTGCTGCTCGACGCCGTCGGGCTGCCCGGGACGCCTTCATGCCGGTCGTGCGATCGCCGGCTGCGCCGGATGGCTCGCGCACGCTATGGAGCAGCAGCGCCAGGGGCGGCTGGTGCGCCCGTCCTCCGCCTATATCGGACCACGCACAGCGCAGCCGGGCAGGCTATTCGAGATTCCAGTGGTAGCCCACGGTCGGGGCGGGTCGCACGCCCGGTTCCGGTTTGGTGAGGCCGAGGGTCGGCCCCTCGTACGGCTTCTCGCTCGGCGGCGCATATCCGGTTTTTTTTGATGGCGCCGGCTCCGCAGCGACAATTCCCGCGCCGATTTGCGCGACGCCGTTAAGGTCGACGCAATCGTCCGGGCGGGTTTTCGTTGGCGGCGGTTTGGCGTACGAGGACGGTTTAACCGACAGCGGCGGACAGGCAGCGAGAACACCGGGGGCGGTGAGGGTCAGCGCGGCGGTTACGGCGACGGCGATGCGGGGAATCATCGCGTCCTCAACCGTGGGTTCGTCCTGACCTTCAGTTAGCGCCTAAAGCGGCATAAAAGAAAAGCACAATCCACGGGTTGGCCGGGTCTGGAGCAGCCCACCCCATGCACTGCGCGCGTGACGGCCACGCATTTGGCGCCGAACGCGGACCCACTCGAGACGCGTCGTCAGCCGAAATAAATGCTACACTGATCGCCGATAAGTTGACGCTCGCGGGTGCCCCTCAACTACCGCCCGCGCCGTCACGGCTCGGGCCGAGGCTCCCGCTCAAGCGCGCTTTCTTGACCCGCGGCGTTCGCTTGGCCAGAGGACGAACGAGGATAAGGTGCGTTCAGCTTTTGCAATCACCGCTTTCTTGTCGGCGACGCTGTTGCCGGCGGCGAGCGCGCTGGCAACAGAGGAGAAGGCTCCGGTAGGCAGCCCCGGCGTCTTGCCGCTTACCGCCCCGTCTGTTGCCGGGGACAGCGAGATTGCCGCCCGTCTCGGCGGGGCCGGGCCGCTGAGCATCGCCGGCGAGCCGCTGCACGTCGCGCTGCTGCGGCGGTTTTATGCCGCCCACGACAGCCAGCCGGTATGGACGACGCACTCGGCCCAGGCGACGGCCTTATGGCACGCAGTGCTCAAGGCCGGCGACCAGGGTCTCGATCCGGACAATTTTCATGCCGCGGCCTTTGCCAAACCGGCCTTGTCGGTCGTTGACCGCGACATTCTGCTGTCCGACGCCTTCCTGAGCTATGCCCATGCGCTGGCGCACGGCGCGGTGCCGAGCGACACCCGGATAGACGACGAAGACCTGGCGCCGGAGCCGGTCGATGTCGTGGCCGTGCTTGACGGTGCGCTTGCCAGCGCCAATCCCGAGGGCCTCGTCGAGGGGCTCGCGCCCAACACGCCCGAATACGCCGCCTTGCGGCGTGCCTTCGAGACGTATCAGGGGTTGGCCAAGGCGGGCGGCTGGCCACGCCTGCCGGATGCCCAGGCGGTCGACCGGCCGCGCCTGTTGCAGCAGCGCCTCGCATCGGAGGGTTACCTCCCGGCCGGCTATGCCAGCAACGCGTTCGACGAGCAGACATTGCGCGCGCTCAAGAGGTTTCAGGAGCGGCACGGGCTTGAGCCGGACGGCCGGCTGGGCAACGCGACAATCGCCGAACTCAACGTTCCGGCCGAAACGCGAGTGCGGCAGATCGCGGTCAATCTGGAGCGTCTGCGCTGGCTGCCGCGACGCCTGCCCGCCGACCGGCTGTGGGTCAACACGGCGAGCGCCCATCTCCAGCTGTTGCGCGCCAACGCGCCGGTATTTACCACCCGCGTCGTGGTCGGCGAGGTCGACAAGCAGACCCCCGAGTTCCGCGCCAACGTCGTGAGCGTCCTCTACAACCCGCCATGGTACATCCCATACGGGATTGCACAGAAGGAGATCATGCCGCTGATCGATGCGGACCCGGATTACCTCGCGCGCCACCACATGACGATGCGCGACAACGGTTCGATCCTGCAGGAGGCGGGCCCCTACAGTGCCCTCGGCCGGCTGAAGTTCGAGATGCCCAACCGGTTCGACGTCTACCTGCACGACACGCCGCTGCGCAACCTGTTCGCGCGCGAGAACCGGCGGCT
>JAFAWI010000724.1 GCA_019241915.1 Alphaproteobacteria bacterium | reverse complement strand
AGCTCGTAAGGCGGCGCAAAATCCGCGCGCGCCAGCAGCGCGCGCAGCGTCGACGCGGCGTCGCGGAGCAGCAAATCGTCCGCGCCGCGGGTCAGCAGCCGCGACCACAGCGAGCGCGACCCGCGGTCGTAGGCAAGTGTAAACAGCTGCTCCTCGGAGACGCCGAAGATCGGCCCCTTCAGCACCGCAGCCAGGGTCAGATCGTCCTCCGGCAGCAGCAGGAACTGGCCGAGCGCGACCAGATCCTTGACCGCCAGCTGCTCGGACAAGATCAGGCGGTCGGCGCCGGCGACCGGGACGCGGCGCTGCTTCAGCTCACGCAGCAGGTCGTCGACAAACGCATTGCGCCGCCGCACCAGCACCATGATGTCGCCGGCGCGCACCGGTCGGTCGCGCGAGGCAAGCCGCTCGCCGTCCCGCAGCCAGCCGTCAATCGTCGCGGCGACGGCGCGCGCCAGCCGCGTGTGCGCATTGGCGGCCCGGCGGAGTGCGGCGGTCCCGGGATCGTCCGGCTCCTCGGGCGGCGGCGGCGCCTCAGGCCACCATTCGACGACGCCAGCCTGGCCGACGCGCGCAGCGACATGACGGATCGCAGCGCCGTCGAGACCGACCCCATCGGCCGCGGCAGGCATAGCGAACACCGCATCGACCGCGCGCAGCAACGGCTCCGCGGCGCGAAACGAGATCTCCAGCGGCACCGTCCGCCACCTTTGATCCGCGTCGCTGACGCGCCGTTCGAAATGGACGCGCATGCGTCCGAATGCGAGCGGATCGGCGCGCTGGAAACCGTAGATCGACTGCTTGCTGTCGCCGACCGCGAAGACCGTGCGCATCCGCCCGAGCGGATCCTCGCCGGCGAAGAATTCCTCGGCAAGCAGGGTCACGATCTGCCATTGCTCGGGATTGGTGTCCTGCGCCTCGTCGATCAGGATGTGATCGAGCCCGCCGTCGAGTTTGAACAGCACCCACGGAGCGATCCCGTCCTTGCGCAGCAGGTCGAGCGCACCCAGCACCAAGTCGTCATAGTCGAGCTGCGCGTGCCGCCGCTTGCGCGTCTGGTAGGCCTCGACGAGCGCGCACCCGAGCCGGACGATCGCCCGCGTTGCCTCGAGGATGACGACGCCATTGCGGGTTTCGCAGAAGCGTTTGACGCGCGCGGCCTCGGCCATCAGCACGCCGGACAGATCGCAGTCGCTGGCGACCGCCGCGCCCTTGGTGAACAGCCGGGCGCGAATCTCGCCCATTGCGGTGAGAAATACCGAGACGTACGGATCGATCAGCTCGATCCGCTCGGCGGGGCCGCCTTCGCACCACCGCGCGATCAGCCGGCTGCGCGGCTGATCGGTCTTGTCGGTGCCGTCGGCCAGCGCGGCACAGACGCTGCGCAGTGCGGCCAGGTCGCCGCCGGCGGCAAACGCCGCCGCGAGGCTCGTTTCGGTGGCGTCCGCCGCAACGCCAAGCGCCGCGGCAACCCGGCCAATGAAGGCCGCCTCACCATCGTGCAACGCGGCGGCAAGGCGGCTGCGCTCGCGGGCCAGCCCGGCCATCAGCTCGCGAAAGCGTTCATCGGTCAGATAGCGCGCGACGATGGCGAGCGCTTGGGCAAGCTCGCTGTCCGGCCGGCGCCGCGCGACCGCTATCACGTCCGCCGCCGCATCGCTCAGCGCTTCGGTGGCGCTGCGCTCGTCGACCACCGCAAAGTCCGGCGGCGCGCCGGCTTCCAGCGGAAAGCGCCGCAGCAGCGATTGGCAGAATGCGTGGATCGTATCGATTTTTGCGCCCCCGGGCGCATCGAGCACCTTGGCGAACAGCCGGCGCGCGCTCGCGATGTCGGTCTCACCGGGGAAGCGGCCAGTGAGCGACACCAGCTCCTGTTCCAGCTGGCCGCGCGGCATCACCGTCCAGCGCGCCAGCCGTTCGTTGAGACGGTTCGCCATCTCGGCCGCAGCGGCGCGGGTAAAGGTGAGGCATAGGATGCGCGCCGGTTCGGTGCCGTTCAGCATCAGCGTCAACAACCGCTCGGTCAGCACCTTGGTCTTGCCGGTTCCGGCGGAGGCCGACACCCAGACCGAAGCGGTCGGGTCGAGCGCGGCGCGTTGCGCGCGGTCGGCTTCGACGACCGCGGCGGTCATTCGATCTCGCCTTCGTCGAGGCGCTCCAGATGCGTGTAATCGGAGTAGCGCGGCCGCCATTTTTCGCGCGGAACGACCTGATAGGCGGTCGCCGGATTGTCGAAACGCGCGATATGGGCGACGATCTGCGCCAGCACGCGGTCGATCAGCGCCTGCGGCTCGTCGGCTGCGGGCTCGCGCTGGCCGGCCGGGGTGCCGTTGCCGAGTCGCCAGTGCTCCAGGGCGGCCACCGCGACCGGCGCGTGCCCGAAGCCGCCAGCCGCCGCGATTGCGCCTTCCAGCGGCAGCTGCACCGCGATTGCCGCATCGATCTCTGGCTTCCGCGGCACTGCGCCGGTCTTGTAGTCGATTACCTCAAGCTCGCCGGTGACGCGTCGATCGATCCGGTCGGCGGTCGCTTCGATCGTGAATGTGCCGCCCGGCGCGGCGATCGCCAGGCTGCCCTTGCATTCGCTGAGGCTGTCGCTAAGGGCGCCGCGCCGTGCCGTCTCCTCGCCGACGAACCAGCGGGCGATGCGCTCAAAGCGCGGCCACCAGAACGCCCAGGCGCCGGGGCGCGACAGCATCGGGCCGAACGCGTGCCGGCCCAATTCGAGAAGCTCGCGTTCCGCATGCGCCGGCAGACCGCGCGGGAAACGCCGCACGAATTCGGCCAGCGCGCGGTGGATCGCGATGCCGAGGTCGGCGCGGTCGGGGTCGGCATCGAGCGGTTCGAGCGCTTTCAGGTTGAGGATGTGCTTCGCGTAGATCGCATAGGGGTCGCGCCGCCACATCTCGATGTCGGTCACCGCCAGTTTGCGCGGCCGCACGGTGACAGGCGGGCGCGGCGCCGGGCGCGGCAGCGGCCGTCGCGTTGCGGCCTCATCGCACAGTTCCGCGGCCGCGGCGATCTCGGGATCGGGGCCGAGCCGTCCGTCGAGCCCGACCGCGCGCAGCACCGCATCGAGGCGCAGCAGCCAGCGCGACGGCACCGTCGGCGCGCCGTCGCGCCGCGCCGCGCGGGTCAGAGCGACTTCGGGCGCGCCCATCGCCTGGACAAAATCGTGCGCCGCGATGCCGATCGCCCGCTCGGGCAGCGGGATGCCGAACTCGGCGCGCATCTGGCGCGACATCCATGGGTCGAACGCGACTGGGCCCGGCCAGGTGCCTTCGTTGAGGCCGCCGAGGACCACGAGATCGGCCTGCTGAAGCCGCGCTTCAACGAGACCCCAGATTGCCAGACGCGGGTGGCGGCCGTAGGTCGGCCGCACCGCCGCGCCGGCGGTCAGCGCGTCGAATAATGCCGGATAGTCGCGGCCGGCGAGCGGCGGGAAGCCGCGCGCCGCATCGAGCAGACCGTGGCAGAACAGCGCCGCGCTCTCGCCGGCGGCCTCACGCCAGAGACGCGCGACGCCGCTCTCCCGGTCGGTCGCCGCGAGCCGCTCAGCGGCGGCGATGTGTGCGGTCGCCAGCTCGGCGAGGCTGGCTTCGGGCGCCGCGAGCAGCGCCGGCAACTCGCCGAGGCAGGTCTCGATCCGTCCAACCAGCCGGCGCAGCTCGGCCTGCTGGCCGAGTGCGGCGCGCAGCCCGGCAAAACCCGGTGCGGGGCGTGGGCCGCGAATCTTGTGTTCCAGCCGCCGGGCCAGCGTACGCAGCGCCTCCGGCGCCATACCGCCGGCCGCCAGCGGGTGCTTCAGCGCCGCCAGCAGCGGTACCGGCGCGAGGTGGCTTGCCGCCATGTCGAGCACGAGGCGCAGAAAGGCCCCGGCGGGTGTGCGTCCGAGCGGTACGCCGGCGGAATCGTCGATATCGACACGCCAACGCCGCAGCTCGCTCACCACGCGGCGCGCCAGCTCGCGATCGGGGGTGATCAAAGCTGCCGTCGCTCCGGGCTCTTCCAGCTTGCGCCGGAGCAGCAGCGCGACGGTCAGCGCCTCGTGCTCCGGTCCGAGGCAGTCGTAGCGGCTGATTCCGGCCAGCGCCTCGCCGTCGGCTCGCGGCAGCGCACGCCATGAATCGGTCAGCGTCGCCGGCAGCAGCGCCTGCGACACGAGGTGCAACCGGGCCGCGCGCGATGACGTCGCCGCCTGCTCGAAATCGCCGACATCGTCGGCGCCAAGCCCAAACTCGGCGAGCAGTCCGACCAGCAAATATTGCGGGTGCGCCGGGTCGCCAGCAATCTCGGCCCAGGCCGCCGACGTGGCGAACCGGTCGAGCCCGGG
>JAFAWI010000718.1 GCA_019241915.1 Alphaproteobacteria bacterium | reverse complement strand
CCTCATGCCCCATCCGACGCGCGTCGCTCTTGTCACCGGTTGCGGCAAGCCGATCGGCATCGGCAATTCGACCGCCCGCGCGCTGGCCGCGAAAGGCGTCGCCGTGGTCGTCTCCGACCTGCGGCCGGCCGGGGTCGCCAACGAGTTCAATGCGCCGGAAGACACCGACGCCAATTGGGGCGGTGTCGATACCCTGGTCGCGCGGATCGTCGCGGCGGGCGGCACCGCGTCGGCGGTGCTCGGCGATGTCAGCCGGGAGGAAGACGCCAACCGCATGGTCGCCGAGGTCATCTCGCGCTACGGGCGGCTCGACATCCTGGTCAACAACGCCGGCGCGCCGCAGGGCGCCGACCGCAACGAGATCGAGAATGTGCCGGTCGATGCCTGGGATCTGACGATGGGTGTCAACGCCAAGGGCGCGTTTCTGATGTCGCGCGCCGCGGTGCCGGCGATGCGCAAGGCCAAATGGGGCCGCATCGTCAGCGTCTCGTCAAAGGCCGCGTTCCGCCCCGGCAAGCGCCGCGCGACGTATGCCGCGTCAAAAGCGGCGATCGTCGGCTTTACGAAGTCGCTGGCGCTCGACCTCGCGCCGTTCGGCATCACGGTCAATGCGGTCTGCCCCGGCCCGATCCGCACGTCGCGCGCGATCAGCACCAACCGGCGCGAATACGGCGCCGATCTTGAGCTCGGTTTCCGCGAGCGGTCGAAGGACATCCCGCTCGGCCGCTTTGGCGAACCCGACGAGATCGCCTCGATGATCGCCTACCTTGCCTCCGATGAAGCGGCCTTTGTCACCGGCCAAGCGATCGGCGTCGATGGCGGCTGGTGAGGGTCAGGCCGCGGCGAATAACAGAACAATCCTGAGACCGCCCGCCTCTCAGGCCGCCGGCCGGCGCATCCGGTAGAGCACGTGCGGACGCAGCGGGTGCCCTTCCGGCAGCCGAGGATGCTCAAAATCGAAATCGTCCCGCGAAGCGCGGATCATGCCGAGCCGCTCCATTACCCGCCGCGACCGCTGGTTGCTTTCGACGGTGATGGCAACGATTTCGTCCAGACCGAGCCGGTAGAACCCGTCCTCGATCGCGGCGCGCGCCGCTTCGAGCGCGTAGCCCTTGCCCCAAAAGGAGGGCGCCAACCGCCAGGTGGCCTCGATCGCTGGCGCGGCGGGTGCCAGATGATGCAGATCGTTCAGGCCGACGACGCCGATAAACGGCGCCTCGCCCGGCAGTTCGACGACGAACAGACCAAAGCCGTGTTCGGCCCAGCGCTGGCGCACCCGCGCCACCCAATTCTCGTCGGGTGGCAGCAGAAATTCGGTGAGCGCCGGATCGGCCGACATCGCGGCGAAAGGCGCGGCATCGCTATCGCGCCGCTCGCGCAGCAACAGACGCGGCGTGCGCAGGGCAAAAGCCATTGCTGTTCCCCAGGGCTATTTCTTTCCGCGCCCCATCTGGGAGAAAAACATCTGCTGGAGCTGCTCAAAACCCTTGAGCCCGGCGGGCAGCCACGTTGTCAGCATCGTCTCCGGGTCGAGCGCCTGTAGATTGGCGCGCATCCGGTCCTCCAACTCGCGCATCAGACGTTCCTGCATCGGCTTCACGTCGGGCAGGCCAAAGAAGTCGCGCAACTCCTCGGCGGTACAATCGACGTCGAATTTGAGTTTCATGGCAAAGCCCCTAAGCTGCCGGTCGAGTTATAGCCGATCAGCGACGAGGCAGCGCGCATGGCCGTCGATATCCCGTTCCGCCGCGATTTCGACTTCGAGTACGCCCGGCTCGAGCCGGTGGCGCCGGGCATCCGTCGGATCGTTGCCCGCAATCCGGGACCCTTCACGTTTCGCGGCACCGGCACCTATGTCGTCGGCGACGGCAAGGTCGCGGTGATCGATCCCGGTCCCGACCTGCCCGAGCACATCGAGGCGCTGATGATGGACCTCGCTGGCGAGGAGGTAACGCATATCCTGGTCACGCATACCCACCGCGACCACTCGCCGGCAGCCGCCGCGGTCAAGGCCGAGACCGGGGCGCCGACCTACGGGTTCGGTCCGCATGCCGGCGGCCGGCGCGGCGAGGCCGCGGTCGAAGAGGGCGGCGACTGGGATTTCTCGCCCGATGTGGTCGTGCGCGACGGCGATGTGATCGAGGGCGCGAATTGGCGCTTCGAGGCGGTCCATACCCCCGGTCACACCTCGAACCATCTCTGCTTCGCGCTGCCGGCGCACGGCGTCCTCTTCAGCGGCGATCATGTGATGGGGTGGTCGACCAGCGTCATCGCGCCGCCCGACGGCGATATGGCGGCGTATATGGCGTCGCTCGACAAGCTGCTGCACCGCGGCGACACGGTGTACTGGCCGACTCACGGGCCGGCGATCACCGAGCCGCACGCGCATGTCCGCGCGTTTCTCGCGCATCGCCGCGAGCGTGAGGCCGGCATCCTCGCCTGCCTGCGTGAGGGTATCGGCCGGATCGAGCAGATGGTCGAGCGGCTTTATGTCGGGCTCGATCCCTCGCTGCGGCGAGCTGCCGGCCGCTCTGTGCTGGCGCATCTGGTGGATTTAGCTGGTCGCGGCATCGTCGCAACAGACGGCGGCGCGGACGCGCAAGCAACCTTTCGGCTCGCCAGGCATTGATTGATTCGCCGGTTCGGGGCACGGTGCGACGGGGAAAAAGCGTGGCAGACCCGTCATACCCGCAAGTATTATCAGGTAAGCCCACATAGCCGCTTCTGTCCTGGCGCCTTAAGTGCTATGTCGGGGCGCCTTGATCAACCGCGCCGTTCAGCGAAGGAGAGACTCGTGCGCAATACTACTCGGCTAATGACCATTGCCGGCGTCATGGCGCTGCTCGGCGCTTGCTCGA
>JAFAWI010000710.1 GCA_019241915.1 Alphaproteobacteria bacterium | reverse complement strand
GAGATCGCAGACGAAATCGGTGGTCGAGGACGGGTTTTGCGGGTTGATGCGGAGCAAGACGCTGTAATACGGCGCCACCGAATGGACTGTCGCGTAGGTCTCCTCGCGATGCCCGTCAAAGCTCGGCGGCGCGTCGGCCGGAATCATGTAGGTCAGTGTCCCGCCGGATTTCGGCGTCTCCTCGGCAAATGCGCCGGGCGCCAGCGCCACCGCGAGCGCGGCGGCGAGCGGCAAGCGATACGTCTTCATCACAATCCCTTCCCTATATGCTTGTTGTTAGTTGACCTGGCTGCAGGCGACCCAGTGGGCGGGACGCAGCTCGCGCAACGGCGGGAATTCCGCGCGACAGGAGTCGACGGCGAGCGGGCAGCGTGTGTGGAAGACGCATCCAGCCGGCGGGTTGATCGGGCTCGGCACCTCGCCCGAGACCGCCTGAAACGCACGCTTCGCCTCGACCTTTGGATCGGGCACCGGGACCGCCGCCAGTAACGCCTTGGTGTAGGGATGGAGCGGATTGTCGAACAACTCGTCGCAGGTCGCCAGCTCGACGACGTGCCCGAGATACATGACCGCGACGCGCTGGCAGAGGTGTCGAACCACCGACAGGTCGTGCGCGATGAACAGGTAGGTCAGGTGAAATTTTTCGCGCAGGTCTTCGAGCAGATTGATGATCTGCGCCTGGATCGAGACGTCGAGCGCCGACACCGCCTCGTCGCAGACGATGAATTCGGGGTCGACCGCGAGCGCGCGTGCGATGCCGACGCGCTGCCGCTGCCCGCCCGACATCTCGTGCGGATAGCGATCGGCAAAGCTCGGGTTGAGGCCGCAGGTCTGCAACAGTTCGCCCACGCGTCTCGCCCGCTTTTGGCCGTCCGGTTCGATCCCGTGCACCTTCATCGGCTCGGCGATGATCGAACCCACCTTCTGTCGCGGGTTCAACGAGCTGTACGGGTCCTGGAAGATCACCTGAATGCGCCGGCGCAGCGCCATCAGGGCGCGGCGGTCGAGCGTCGCGATGTCGACGCCGTTGTAGAAGATAGCGCCCTCCGTTGGCTTTTCGAGCCGCAGGATGCAGCGCCCCATCGTCGTCTTGCCGCAGCCGCTTTCGCCGACCAGCCCCAGCGTTTCGCCCCGCCGGATCGTCAAATCGACGCCATCGACAGCCTTGACCTCGCCGATCGTGCGCCGCGCCACAACCCCCTCGGTTATCGGAAAATGCATCTTGAGGCCGCGTACCTCGACCAGCGGCCGCGCTGCCGCCGGCTTCTCGGCGAACGCCAAGCTCATCCGACGGCGGCCGGTTCGAGCGCGATTTCGGCGCTGCGGAAACAGGCGGACAGGTGAGCGCCGCCATCGCGGCCGGGTGCCAGGTCGGGGATGGCGCTGGCGCAGATCTCTTTGGCGAACCGGCAGCGCGGGCGGAACGCGCAACCTTGGTCGAGCCGGGTCAGGTCAGGCGGCTGCCCTTCGATCGGGTCGAGCCGCGCTTGGCGCGGCCGGTCGAGCCGGGGTACCGATTTGAGCAGCGCCATTGTGTAAGGGTGTTGCGGGTTGTGATAGATCGATTCGGCGCTGCCGCTTTCGACAATGCGCCCGGCATACATCACGTTCACCCGGTGCGCGTAGCGCGCAACGATGCCGAGATTGTGCGTGATAACGATCAGCGCCACGCCGAGCCGATGCGTGAGGCTCTGCATCAGTTCGAGGATTTGCGCCTGGATCGTCACATCGAGCGCGGTCGTCGGCTCGTCGGCGATGATCAACTTTGGTTCGCACGCCAACGCGATCGCGATCATCACCCGCTGTCGCATGCCGCCCGACAGCTGGTGCGGGTATTGTTTCAGCCGCCGCTGCGGATCGGCGATGCCGACGAGGCCGAGCAATTCCAGCGCACGCTTTTCCGCGACCGCGCGGTCGCCCCGCCGGTGCTGCTCGATCATCTCGGTGATCTGGCGGCCGATACTGAGCACCGGGTTGAGCGAGGTCATCGGCTCCTGGAACACCATGCCGATCTCGCCGCCGCGCACTTCGCGCATTTGCGAGTCCGACAACTTCATCAGGTCGCGTCCGGCAAAGA
>JAFAWI010000688.1 GCA_019241915.1 Alphaproteobacteria bacterium | reverse complement strand
ACCGAAATCGAGCGCCTTAGTAAGGGTAGGGGCATCGACAACCGAGGTGATGGCACCACCGATATGACCCAGAATTGTATCCATAAACCCGAGCCCCGTACGCGGTTTCCCGACAGGATTTTCTATCTTAGGGCGAGTTCCATCCCGATGAACGCCCAACTACGCTCCGCCCTATGCGCATCTCACCAGCAAGCTCAGGCGGCCTTCCCATTGATGTGCGGCTTGAGCGCGGCGTAGAGCAGGTTGCAGGTCGGGGTCGGGATGCTGTGCTTCTTGCCCAACTCGACCACCTTGCCGGCGAACCAGGGCAGTTCGATGCGGTTGCCGCGCAACAAATCGTTGCACATCGAGGTCATGTGGTGGGGCGGCATCGAGCGTAGCTGCCCGCACACCTTGTCAAAAGCGTCCGCTGGCAGCGGCACCCCTTCGGCGCGGCCGACCGCGATCGTTTCGCGCAACGCCGCCTCGCACAGCCGCCACAGCTCCGGGTCCTCGCGATAGACGCCAAGTGGCGCACGGGTCAGCGAATTGACGCTCGACAGCGGGACGATGCCGAGAAACTTCTCCCACACCGGCACCAGCACATTGGGCTCGAACTCGCCGTCGAACCCGGCCTTTGCGCACATCTCGGCGAGCGCCTGGCCGCGGCCGCTCATGCTGCCGTCGAGCTCGCCGAAGATCAGCCGCTGATAGGTGCCGGTCTGGCGCACGACCCCCGGCGCGATGATCGAGCCGGTGACCCAGGCGGTGCCGGCCATCACCGCCCCCCGCCCAAGGATGGGGATCAGCCGTTCATGCGCGTCGACCCCGTTCTGCTGCGGGATCACCGCGGTGCCCGGCCCGACCAGCGGCTTGATCGCGGTGCCGGCGGTTTCGACATCCCACAGCTTGACGCAGAAGATCGCGTAATCGACGACACCCACCGCGGCCGGGTCGTCGGTCGCCTGCACCGGCCGCACCACGGTCTCGCCGCGGTCGCCCTCGATCTTGAGGCCGTTTGTCCGCATCGCCGCGAGGTGGGCGCCGCGGGCGATAAAGGTGACGTCGGCGCCGGCCTCGGCGAGCGCGGCGCCGTAGATGCAGCCAATCCCGCCGGCGCCGACAATCGCGATGCGCATCCGATCCCTCCCGTTCGCCCGGGCGTGTACTCTAGGCTCGCCGCCCTCACCAGCAAGGAGCAATGCAAATCATGGCCCAGTCCGCAAGCTCACCCGCACGCGAGGCAATCCGCGGCACCGTGCCGAAGCTGGCGCAGATCGCCGACACGCTGATCTACGGCGAGATCTGGGAAGGTCCGCATCTGTCGAAACGCGACCGCAGCCTGATTGTCTGCGGCGCGCTGATGGCGATGGGGCGCGACGAGCAGCTGCGCGGCCATCTCGCCCGCGCCCTCGACAACGGCTGCACCAAGGACGAGATCGCCGAACTGATCACCCACCTCGCGTTCTATTCCGGCTGGCCGACCGCGATGACCGCGGCGCGGCTGGCAAAGGAGGTGTTCCAAGACCGCTGATCTGCTAGGGGGTGCCAACCCGGTAAAGCTTGCCGGGTTCGGCATTCGCAATGAGCGCCAGTAATGCGGGAACCAGGGCTTGCAGGGTCTTCAAGCGCGTTGCTCGGCGCCATCAGAACCACGATGGCGAGGCTAAGCCCCGAGAAATTCTGCTGATAACTCAGATTCTGGTCAGCCGTCAGGAAGATATCGAAACTATCGGCGGCCGCTCGCCTCAGTAAGTCGCCGTTTCTTCGCCCGGACCATCCACATTGCTGCACAGTGCGAGCGAGATGGCCAGAAAGATGGCGCGCTAAACGCCGCGGCAGCTGCTCATCCAGAAGAATGCGCACGAGCCAATAGCACTTCGCTTGCTGCCTCCAGGGCCGCTACGACTTGCTCGCGCGACACCGAAGGAAAGTCGTCAATGAACTCGTCGAGGTTATAGCCCCGCTCGAGATAGTCGATCAGGTTGCGCAGCGGCACGCGCGTGCCGACAAACACCGGCGTCCCGCCCAAGATCTCTGGATCGCTGTGGATAACTGGCTGGTGCGTTGTCATGGCGGGACAATCCCGAAGTCGATCGGCCGTGATCTTAAGCTCCGTTCGGTGGGCGGTCACGCCGCGTCATGGAAGATGACGCCGAGCGTGAATCGGCTGCCGGAGCGGACGCGGCTGACGCCGTGCCGCATCGTGACACGATAGTATCCCCGCGTGCCCGCGACCGGGCGGTGGTTGACTGGGAACAGCACCGCGTCGCCCTGACGGAGCGGCACGACCTCGCCCTTCGACTGGCGGCGCGGGCGCTGCTCGATCAGCAGGAATTCGCCGCCGGCGAAATCCTCGCCGGGCCGCGACAGCAGCACCGTCGCCTGGATCGGGAACACCAGCTCGCCGTAGAGATCCTGGTGCAGGCAGTTGTAGTCGCCCGGACCGTATTTGAGGATCAGCGGCGTCGGCCGCACCTGCCCCGCCGCATGGCAGCGCTTGAGGTAGCCGTCGAGCGTATCGGGGAATTTCTCCCTGAGGCCGAGTTGCCGCTGCCACCGATTGGCGATCGGCGCCACCAGCGGGTAGAGGCTTTGCCGCAACCGCTCGGCCGCGGGCGGCAGCGGATAGGCCAGATATTTATATTCCCCCTCCCCAAACCCGTGCCGCGCCATCACCACGCGGCTGCGAAACGCGTCTTGCCGCTGGTAGAGCGCCGCCAGCGCGCCGCACTGCGCCGCGTCGAGGAGCCCCGGCAGCACCGCATACCCCTCGCGCTCGAAGGCGGCGGCAAGGTCGAGTTCGCCCAGATGATCCATACCGTGCCGCCAGTCACCCTACCTCTCGACTCGCACGCCCTCACCCGCCTCGCACCGGCAAAGCCGGCGCTCGGCACCCTCTCCCGCATTGCGGGAGAGGGGATGGGCCCATCGCGTCAGCGATGCAAGGGCTGAGGGCTTAATCCGCCGCCGCTTCCGTGGCGAGCGCTTCGCGCTCCGCCGCCAGCAGCGCGCGCTTGCGCTCGGCCCCCCAGCGGTAGCCGGCGAGGGCGCCGTCACGGCGCACGATGCGGTGGCACGGGACCAGCAGCGCCAGCTTGTTGGCGGCGCAGGCCGCGGCGACCGCGCGCACCGCCTTTGGCTGGCCGAGCGCGGCGGCGATTTCGGTATAGGTCGCGGTGCTGCCGGGCGGCAC
>JAFAWI010000544.1 GCA_019241915.1 Alphaproteobacteria bacterium | reverse complement strand
GGCGGAGAAGTCGCGCAATTCGGGGCGCAACGAGGTGATCCGCACCTGGTCGCGGCGCTCGACGATCTTTCCGCAATTCGTCGGGCTGACCTTTGGCGTCTACAACGGCCACAAATTCATCCCGGTGCTGGTGACCGAGAACATGATCGGTCACAAATTCGGCGAATTCTCGCCGACCCGCACGTTCTACGGCCATGCCGGCGACAAGCGGGCGCGGCGGGGCTGAGGAGAGAGGGGATGGGCAAGCCTTCGGCCGAGCGCCGCCTCGCCGACAACGAGGCCTCGGCATTTCTGCGCGCGCTGCGCACGAGCCCGCGCAAGCTGAACCTTGTCGCGGCGATGATCCGCGGCAAAGGCGCGCAAACCGCGCTTGCGGAGCTCACCTTCTCGCGCCGGCGTATCGCGCAGGACGTCAAGAAAGTGTTGCAGGCGGCGATCGCCAATGCCGAAAACAACCACCAGCTCGACGTCGACCGACTCTACGTCAAGGAAGCGACGGTCGGCCGCGCTTTTGTCATGCGCCGTTTCCACACCCGCGGCCGCGGCCGCTCGGCGCGCATCGAGAAGTATTTCTCGCACCTGACCGTGGTCGTCCGCGAGCGGCCCGAGAGCGAAATTGGGGAGGCTGCCTGATGGGGCAGAAGGTCAATCCGATCGGGCTGCGGCTCGGCATCAACCGCACCTGGGACTCGCGCTGGTTCGCGCATCGCCGCTATGGCGACCAGCTGCTCGACGACCTGAAGCTGCGCCGGTTTCTCGAAGGCCGGCTGAGCCAGGCGGCGATTGCGCGCATCCTGATCGAACGGGCCGCGAACAAGACGCGGATCACGCTGCACTCGGCGCGTCCGGGCGTCGTCATCGGCAAAAAAGGCGCGGACATCGACAAGCTGCGTTCCGACATTGCCAAGCGCACCGCCAGCGACGTCAGCCTCAACATCGTCGAGATCAGAAAGCCCGAGATCGAGGCCAAGCTGATCGCCGAGGGGATTGCCCAGCAGCTCGAGCGCCGCGTTGCGTTTCGCCGTGCGATGAAGCGGGCCGTACAGTCGGCGATGCGGTTTGGCGCCCAGGGCATCCGGATCAACTGTTCGGGCCGGCTCGGCGGGGCCGAAATCGCGCGCATGGAGTGGTATCGCGAGGGGCGCGTGCCGCTGCACACATTGCGAGCCAATGTCGATTTCGGCTACGGCACGGCCAAGACCACCTATGGCACCTGCGGCGTCAAGGTCTGGGTGTTCAAGGGCGAGATCCTGGCGCACGACCCGATGGCGCAGGACAAGCTGTTGTCCGAGGCGCAGCCCGCCGGGCTCGATCGCCGGCCGAGCGGCGGCCGCGACCGCGACCGCGACCGCGATAGGGAATAGCGATGCTCGCCCCCAAACGCACCAAGTACCGCAAGGCGCACAAGGGCCGGGTCCATGGCATGGCCAAGGGCGGAACCGCGCTCAATTTTGGCGCCTACGGCATGAAGTCGGTCGAGCCCGGCCGTATCACCGCGCGCCAGATTGAGGCGGCGCGACGCGCGATCACCCGGCACATCCGGCGCGTCGGCCGCGTCTGGATCCGGATTTTCCCCGATGTGCCGGTCTCGACCAAGCCGGCCGAGGTCCGCATGGGCAGCGGCAAGGGATCGCCCGAATACTGGATTTGCCGGGTAAAGCCCGGGCGCATCATGTTTGAGCTCGATGGGGTCGAGCGCGAGGTCGCGCGCGAGGCGTTCGAGCTGGCGGCGGCCAAACTCCCCGTGGCGACGCGCTTTGTCGTGCGCGCCGGCGACGAGGGCGCGCCATGAAGACAACCAAGGCGCGCGACTTGCGCAGTCAGACGCCGGACCAGCTGACCGAGCAGGCCGAGCTGCTCGGCAAGGAGATTTTCAACCTGCGCTTCCAGCGGGCGAGCGGCCAGCTCGAAAATACCGCGCGGGTGCGCCAGGCCCGGCGCGACATCGCGCGGATCAAGACGATCCTCGCCGAGCGCGGCCGCCAGGCGGCGCGGGGAGCATAGGAGCCGAGATGCCAAAACGCATTCTCCAGGGGATCGTCGTCAGCGACGCCCAAGACAAAACGATCGTCGTGCGTGTCGAGCGGCGGGTGATGCACCCGGTCTACAAGAAGTTCGTTACCCGGTCGAAGAAATACGCGGCGCACGACGAAGGGAACAGGTTCCACACCGGCGACGCGGTGCAGATCGAGGAGAGCCGGCCGATCTCCAAGCGCAAATCCTGGGTGGT
>JAFAWI010000216.1 GCA_019241915.1 Alphaproteobacteria bacterium | reverse complement strand
GATGGCGCGGCTCCCCTACATCACGAGCAAGGACCAGCTCGACAGCAAGCATCATGCTGCGTTCGATTCGATTGTTGCCAGTCGCGGCGCGGTGCAGGGCCCGTTTTTGATGTTCATGCATTCGCCGGAGGTGGCAGAGCGCGTCGGACATCTCGGCGCCTATGTGCGGTTCGAGGGCTCGCTCGACATGCGCGTGCGGGTGCTGGCGGCGATGACAGTCGCCCGCGAATTCCACGCGATGTACGTCTGGGGCGCGCAGACCGGCGGCGCCCGGCGGCTCGGCGTGCCGGAGGAAACGATCGCCGCAATCCGCGACGACCATTCGCGCGGTGTCGCGCCGGCCGACGCGGATATTATCGAGTTCACCCGCCAGCTGCTGCGCCAGCACCGGATCGAGGACGGGCTGTTCAAAAAAATGCACGCGCGCTTTGGCAACGACGAGCTGGTACAGCTGACGACCGCGATCGGCTACTACACGCTGCTCGGGATGACCGTGAACGCCTGCGAGCTGGAGCCGGCCGACGACGCCGAGGTCCTCGACCTCAGTTCGTTGCCGTCAAGTTAGGCGGGCGCCGGTGCCGGCGCGTACCAGTCAATCGCGGCCGCCGGGTCCGCGAGCAGCGCCGGCAGCGCGACGCGCGCCACCTGCGAATGCTGGACGCCGGCGGCCTCGACCCGGTAGCGGCGGGCGAGGATGGCGCGCAGCGACGGCTCCGCCGTGTCTAGCCGTTCGGCGACGCGTATGCCGACAGCGCGCGAGAAGGGGCCGGTCTGGCTCTCGATAAACGCGATGCGCAGCGCTCCTGGCCGCGCCGGTTCGGTGGCAAAGCGGGTGTCGAGCCAGCGTTCGACCGTCTCGATGCCGGCATACGGATCGCCCTCTGCAGGGTCCCGGCCGTACAAGCCATCGAAAATGTAGATATCGTCGGGCTGGGCCTGCGCGGTGGCGATCACGTCAACGGCCGGCATACCGCCGCCGGAGTGCGCCGCCAGCACGAAGCGGTCGAGCGCCAGCGGCGCGTCCCGTTGTTCCGACAGGCGGCGGAGCGCGTACGCGAGCAGCAGGTCGATGCCGCCATCCAGCAGCGCCGGGAAGTCGTAATAGTAGTGCCGTATCCAATTGCCGCGCGGCAGCAGGGCCAAGGTCGGCCGGCTGCGTCGGCTGAGAATAAGCCCGCTGCGTTCGATCTTCTCGGCGAGCGGCATCGCGCCGCCGGACTGTGAGAACCCGTGCAAAAAAACGACCACATCGACGGTCGCGGCACCCGCGGGAATGCGGTTCCAGCGCAAGAACAGATCGGGCTGCGTGCCCCTGTGCGCCGAGAGGGCAGGGGTGTCGGCGAGATAGGTTTCGCCGGGCGCGAGGTTGCGTATCAACTAAGCCTCACCCGTCTCGCCCTGCGCCCGAGCCACCGTCTCCCGCAAGCGGAGGTGGGCCGGTGGGCCGGTCGCATTCGCGATGGCGGGTGAGGGTGGTTCACGCCAGCTTCACGTACGCGAAATCACCGGGCTTGTTGTCGATGCCGGTGCGCGGCGGAGCGATCCACGAGGCGAACTTGCCAGGCTCGCGGATCGGCGACATCAGGCTGGCGACAAAAGCGTCGTCGTCGGGCGAGGGGAGAAATTCGTCGCGCCGCCGCGCCCAGTCAGCGGCGCTCAGCAGATTGCCGACAGGATCGGCCTCGACCGCGGCGAATTCGCCGATGCGCCGGTTGAACGCAACGTGCGGCAGCGCGATGCGGAAATCGATCCCGGCGCGCTCGATGATGCGGTTCCACCAGCGGTCGACGCCGGATTGCGCGTCGGCGACGTAGTCGTCGCGCAGGCGCATGTTGATCGCCGACAGTGCCGGCACCGCCTCGCGAACGATCGCGCCGCCCTTCAGCCGCAGCACCGGGTAGGTACTCGCCAGCAGCAGGTGGTCGTCGTCGATCTGGTCTTCCAGGTAGCGGCCCTTGAGCCCCGCTTGGAAGGCATTGGCGGCGTTGGTCGACAGCTCGCTGCCGAACAGATCGAGTGTCGCGGAGAAATGGAAATTTGCCCGCTTCTGCATGGTCGGCAGGTCGATGACGCCGAGCGCGCGCACCCGCGCGATGTCAAACGGGTCATCGATCCCGGCCTTCACCATCGCCGCGCAGGTCGCTTCGAGGATACGGCCGATCCCCGACTGTCCGATGAACATATGGTGCGCTTCCTCGGTCAGCATAAAGCGGCAGGTGCGCGACAGCGGGTCGAACCCGGACTGCGCCAGCGCGTGCAGCTGCATCTTGCCGTCGCGATCGGTGAAGAAGGTGAACATGAAAAAGGCCAGCCAATCGGGCGTGCTCTCG
>JAFAWI010000303.1 GCA_019241915.1 Alphaproteobacteria bacterium | reverse complement strand
CGGCGGATGACGCTGCGCCGATCCGCTCTATCGTGATCGGCGATCAATCGAAGTCGATCGGGAAGTCGGGCGCTACCACGCATTGTTCGAGAATGCCGCGCCCGCCGTTGGGCAGGCGGCGCTCGCGGGTGAAGCGCTCGTGCGCATCGGTCAGCGTTTCGAGGCGCCGGCCCGCGGCAGTCGGGACGTACTGGATCAGATTGTCGCGGAAGCCGCGGCGCGTGACATAGAAGCAGTCGAGGCCGCGGGCGCGCGCCAGCGCGGCCTGGCTTTCGGCCATCGGCTTGACCTTGCGGTTGACCGCGAAATCGGCCCAGTTGGTGGCAAGGCAGCCGCCCGGCCCGAGCGCGTCGAGGCAGCGCGCCCAGAACGCGGTGTCGAACTCGGCCGGGCCGCCCGAGTTGTAAAGGTCGACCAGGATCACATCAAAGCGCTGCGTCGCCGCCGCGAGAAACCGCGCCGCGGTGTCGATCACCACCGGCTGGGTGAGATAAAACCAGCGCTTGGCGATCGCCGTCACCACCTCGTCGCAATCGACCAGCACCGGCGCGCATTCGGGCAGATAGGCGCGCAAAAAGCGCCACATCGCCGCGCCGCCAACGCCGAGCAGCAGCGCGTTGACCGGCCGATCGACCAGCGCAAAAGCCAGCGACATCAGCCGCTCGTAATGAAACACCAGTTGCGCCGGGTAGAGCAGGTCCATGCTCGACTGCTCGGTGACCTGCAGGTCGCCGCCAAACCAGTTGGCGACGCTCTTGTCGAACGGCGCGCCGAACGAGCCGAGCGTGCGGTAATGACGCGCGCCGCGATCGAAATCGATGACGAACAGCGATGCGCCGAAAGTGGGTGCGGGCCGCAGCAGGCGGATGCGCGCGTCGGCCCCGAAATAGTCGTGAATGAGCCGCCGCTGGCGCTCGTCGTCGGCGCTCTTGCCCATGGCCGAAGGAAACGCAAGTCGCGAGGCGTTGCCAAGGCTTTATTGGCCGAGGCGACGGTTGCGACAGAGCAAAACAGAAGGCCGGCTCAGAACTGAGTGCGGCCGTCGGCGCTGGCGCTGACCGAACCGGCGCCGCGCGCCGGCGATCGGCGAGGTCCGGGGCGCCGCCGCTGCTGGGCTGGGCCGTCGCGACGCGATCGCGGCCGGCGCTGGCGCGAGAACAAACAGGGGAACCGGAACGAATCGGAATTTACGATTTGGCGTCGCCGCGCATATCGGGGGCGCGAGTGGCCCGCTTCATGCGCAATGTCTTGCCGCACCAGGCCGGGCGATATCACCGCCAAGAACCTATGGCGCAGCCTCGGCGACGGCGGCTCCGGCCAAAGGGCACCCGCTTGACGCGGCGCCGATCCTCGCGCTGCTCGGCGCACGGTGGCGCAGAATCCCGCGCTCGCCGATGCGTGACGGCCGCGTCGAAGCGCCGCGGTGCTGGTTCCCTGGTAGCGGACGGCATAGGATTTGCTGCCACAGCGCAGGTGAAAGGGGAACCCGATGTCGCAGCATCATGTTGTGTCATGCCGGCCGGAGCATTGCCACTGGGGCTTCTTTGATGCGGCATTGAAGCCGGTCACGATTGCGCAGTCGGGCGATACTGTGCAGATCGAGTGCGTCTCGGGCGGGCCTGACATCCTGCCGAAGGGCGACCACTGGGAAATCCTCGACGACCACCTTGCGATCCACGCCGGGCTCAACCAGGGCACCGGTGCGCACATCCTGACCGGGCCGATCGCCGTTGCCGGCGCCGAGCCGGGCGATGTGCTGCAGGTCGACATCCTCAGCATCTCGCCGCGGCAGAATTGGGGCTATACCCGCATCCGCCCGCACGCCGGGACGCTCCCAGAGGATTTCCCGATCCGCAAGGTGCTGCACAGCGGCATCGACCGCCAACGCGGCGTCTGCACTTTGCCGTGGGGCCAGGAGATCGATCTCGCGCCGTTTTTTGGGGTGATGGGGGTGGCCCCGCCGCCTGTCTACGGCGCATGCACCTCGATGGTCCCGCGCGAGTTCGGCGGCAACATGGATTTGAAGGAGCTGACCCAGGGTACGACGCTGTATCTGCCGATCTTTGTGCCGGGTGCCAATTTCTCGTGCGGCGACGGGCACGGCGTGCAGGGCGACGGCGAGGTCTGCGTCACCGCGCTCGAAACCGCGCTGAGCGGCACGTTCCGGCTCACCGTGCGCAAGGATTTGCGCTTCAAGCTGCCGCGCGCCGAAACGCCGAGCCACCACATCACGATGGCGTTCAACGAAGACCTCGACGACGCCGCCAAGGATGCGCTCAGGGAGATGATCAGGCTGATCGGCGAGCAGATGGGGCTCGAAGCGTCGGATGCCTATATGTTCTCCAGCCTTGCGGTCGACATGCGGGTGACCCAGCTGGTCGACGGCAACAAGGGCATCCACGCGATGCTGCCGAAACGCTACGCCGAGCGGGTAAACGTGGCGTAGACGAGGGTGCGTCCTTGGAGGCGCCGGCTTCCGCCGGGCAACTCAGGATGAGGATGGTTTGCGCCGGTACGGCCCTCATCCTGAGCTGCGGCCATCGGGCTCGACCCGGTGGATGCCCCGGAGGATGAATCGAATTAGAAAGCAAGCGGCGGATAGAGCATAGCGA
>JAFAWI010000248.1 GCA_019241915.1 Alphaproteobacteria bacterium | reverse complement strand
AACATCCAGCCGCTGAAGAGGCGTTTTTTCTCATCGCCCGGCGTGCTCTCGTAAATCTGCAGGAAGGCCGCGTTTTCGGGTTGGTCCTCGGGCCGGCTCTGCTCGCAGTCGCGCACCAGGATCGATAGCGAGCCGAATTGCACTGCGCTGCCGACCGGCGCCTCGATCTGTGAGACTCGCGCCGAAATCTTGTCGAGTCCTTGCAACACCGCGACCGGCTCGGGGATCATCGCGGCGGCGGCGCTACCTGCGGCTATGACGACCGCGGCGGCGGCCGACAGAAACAGCCTCATTTCCGGTACGGGTTGACCAGCCCGGCGACGATGGCGGCGAGAACCTCCCGCAGCTGCGCTTCGTCGCAGCCCATCAACACCCCGTCCTCAAGCGCGTCCTGCGCCAACTCGCGCAACTCGGCGAGATTCTCGTTCAACACCTTGATCTTCTCGACACAGGCCACCGGCTCGCCTTCCGGCGTGTGCCAGACCGGGAATTCGTCGCTTTTGATATCGGCCATGACGGCCCTGCCCTTCTACTTCGGCGGCGCCTGCGCGTCGCCGGGCGCCGGCACGGCGCCGCCGGGCGCACCGGATTCGCCCTCGCCCGGTTTTTTACCGCCGCCGCTCGGCGGCGAAAACATCATCTGCCCGATCAGGTGTTCGATGCTCACCGATGACTGGGTGAACTTGATGCGGCCGTTGGGCGGAATGTCTTTGTCCGAGCCACCCGGCACCAATGACAGGTATTTGTCGCCGAGCAGACCCGACGAGACGATTTCAGCGACCGAATCGTCCGGCAGCTTGACCGAGGGTTCGACGCTCATCGTCACGGTCGCAAGGAAGGTTTTCGGGTCGAGCGTCAGCCCCAGCACCGAGCCGACCTTGATACCACTGACCCGCACATCGCTGCCGTCGCGAATCCCGTCGATGTGCTCGAAATTGGCCGTCAACTGATAGCCCGGCACCGAGCGCAGCTGGCTCGTGGTATAGGCAAAAAACAGGAACAGCGCGGCGACGACGAGCACCACCGCGCCCATCACCGTCTCGATCACGTTGCCTCTCATGCGTCCGCTCCGCGCTGCTCGGCGATTCCAGCGCCTATTCGGGCGTCCACGGCTCGTAATCGCCGGTCGCCGCGGCGCGATGGCCGCCGCGCAGCACCGAGCCGCGCGGGTGATAGGCCAGGGGTGTGCCCGTCATGTTCGGCTGGTGCGGCTTCTCCCAGGCATAATGCGGCCAAGCGCCGGGCACCTCGTCGACCGTGTGGTGCAGCCAGGCGTGCCACTCGGGCGGGACCTTCGACGCTTCCGGCTCGCCGGCATAGATGACCCAGCGCCGTTCGCGGCTGAAGCGTCCGCCGCCGCGCCCGGACGGCTTGTCGCCCTTCAGCCGGTAATAGCTGTTGCCGTATGCGTCGGTGCCGACCAGCTCGCCGCGCAGCCAAGTCAGGAGTCGAGTTCCGAACGTGGTCATCGCTATCCCTTTGAGCGGGCGGACTATTGCACCGGCCCGCCGACCGCGCAACGACGACCGCCGCGCAAACCTCGGCGGTTTAGGGGTGGGAGCGCGAGTCGTCGGTTCTGTCAACCAACTTCTATATGTTGTGTGTCGTTTGTTACAATACATATATATTGATTGCCATTCCGGCGGCGCACATAATCCTGTGGTTGGGTCGAGCTTCGGGTACCGGATCTAGCGGAGCAACGCTAGGCCGAAGGCGCTGACAACCGGGGGATGTTATGCATATCGCGCGTCGCTTTACCACCGCCGGCCGGGATCCCTACGAAGGCATCGCCTTCCGCCATGCGACCAGCGAGATACGCAACCCCGACGGCTCGGTCGTCTTCGCCGCCGAGGGGATCGAGGTGCCGGCGGCATGGAGCCAGGTGGCCTGCGACATCCTCGCGCAGAAATACCTGCGCAAGGCGGGCGTGCCGGCGATCCTGACTGCGGTCGCGGAGCCCGATGTGCCGCAATGGCTGTGGCGGCGCACCGCCGACGACAAAAAAATGGTGCTTTTGGCCAGGCAGGAGCGGTCGGGCGGCGAGACCAGCGCCAAGCAATGCTTCGACCGGCTGGCCGGGACCTGGACCTATTGGGGCTGGAAAGGCGGCTACTTCGACACCGAGGAAGACGCGCAGGCCTACTTCGACGAGTTGCGCTTTATGCTGGCCAGCCAAATGGGCGCGCCGAACTCGCCGCAATGGTTCAACACCGGCCTGCATTGGGCCTATGGCATCGACGGGCCGGCGCAAGGCCATTTCTATGTGGATTCCCGCACCGGCAAGGTGCGCGCCTCGGACAGTGCCTACGAGCACCCGCAGCCGCATGCCTGCTTCATCCAGTCGGTTGCCGACGATCTCGTCAACGAAGGCGGGATCATGGATCTCTGGGTGCGCGAGGCACGGCTGTTCAAGTACGGCTCCGGCACCGGCTCGAATTTTTCTCGGCTGCGCGGCGACGGCGAGCGGCTGTCGGGCGGCGGGCGTTCGTCGGGGCTGATGAGTTTCCTGAAGATCGGCGACCGCGCCGCCGGGGCGATCAAGTCGGGTGGTACAACGCGGCGCGCCGCGAAGATGGTGATCGTCGATACCGACCACCCCGACATCGAAGACTTCATCGACTGGAAGGTGATCGAGGAGCAGAAGGTCGCGGCGCTCGTCGCCGGCTCAAAGTTGTGCTCGAAGCACCTTAACCGGGTGATGGCGGCGTGCCGCGAAGCGTGCGAAGCGCCGTTCGAGCCGGCCGGAAACCCGGCGCTGAAGCGCGAAATCCGCGCGGCGCGGGCGGTCATGATCCCGGAAAACATGATCCAGCGCGCGATCCAATTCGCCCGTCAGGGGTACGAGGCAATCGACTTCCGTACCTACGACACCGACTGGGATTCCGAGGCCTATCTGACCGTCGCGGGGCAGAACTCGAACAACACGGTGCGCATCACCAACGACTTCATCGATGCGGTCGAAAAGGATGCGGAGTGGCACCTGACCCGCCGCACCGACGGCAAGGTGGCGAAGAGCGTGCCGGCGCGGGCGCTATGGGACCGCATCGCCTATGCCGCGTGGGCCTCGGCCGATCCCGGCGTGCAGTTCGACACGACGATCAACGACTGGCACACCTGCCCGGAGAGCGGGCGGATCAACGCGTCGAACCCATGCTCGGAATACATGTTCCTCGACGACACGGCCTGCAATCTCGCCTCGCTGAACCTGATGGCGTTCCGCGGAGCGGACGGGTTTGCGGTCGGCGACTTTCGGCACGCGACCCGGCTGTGGACGATCGTCCTCGAGATCAGCGTGATGATGGCGCAATTCCCGTCGCGCGAGATTGCCCGGCTCTCCTACGCCTATCGGACGCTGGGGCTGGGCTACGCCAATCTCGGCGGACTGCTGATGTCGATGGGCATTCCCTACGACAGCGACAGCGGCCGTGCGCTGGCGGCATCGATCACCGCGCTGCTGACCGGCACGTGCTACGCCACCTCGGCCGAGATGGCCTCCGAACTCGGCGCGTTCCCGAGCTACGGCAAGAACCGCGAGCCGATGCTGCGCGTCATTCGCAACCATTGCCGCGCCGCGCACGGGGAGAACGAAGGCTATGAGGCGCTTTCAGTAACGCCGGTGCCGCTCGACGCCGCGAATTGCCTGGACAAGCCGCTGGTTGACGCGGCGATCGCCGCCTGGGATGCCGCGCTGGCGCTTGGCGATAAACACGGCTTCCGCAACGCGCAGACAACGGTCATCGCGCCAACCGGCACGATCGGGCTGGTCATGGATTGCGACACCACGGGAATCGAGCCAGATTTCGCACTGGTCAAGTTCAAGAAGCTGGCAGGCGGCGGCTACTTCAAGATCATCAACCGCATGGTGCCAGACGCACTGCGGACGCTCGGCTACGACGACCCGCAGATTGCCGCAATCGAGCGTTACGCGCTCGGCCACGGCACGCTCAAGGACGCACCCGGCATCAATCACGAGACGCTGGCCGAGCGGGGGTTTGACGAGAACGCGCTGACCGCAGTCGAGACGGCGCTGGCTTCGGCGTTTGACATCAAGTTCGCGTTCAACAAATGGACGCTTGGCGAGAGCTTTTGCATCGAGCGTCTCGGCCTTGCACAAGAGGCGCTTGCCGATGCGAGCTTTGACCTGCTCGCTGCGCTCGGCTTCAGCCGCGCCGAGATCGACGCGGCCAATGCTTATTGCTGCGGCGCCATGACGTTGGAAGGCGCGCCTCATCTGAAGGCCGAGCATTTGCCGGTGTTCGACTGCGCCAACCCGTGCGGTCGGCTCGGCAAACGGTGCCTGTCGGTCGACAGCCATATCCGGATGATGGCCGCGGCGCAGCCATTCATCACCGGCGCGATCTCGAAGACGATCAACATGCCAAACGCGGCAACGGTCGAGGAATGCAAGGGCGCCTACATGCTGTCCTGGCGCCTTGGCCTCAAGGCGACGGCGCTCTACCGCGACGGTTCCAAGCTGTCGCAGCCGCTTGCGTCGAACCTGTTTGGCGACGGTGAGGATGCCGAGGACAAGGCCGCCGAGCTGTATGCGCAGTCGCCGGTCGACCGCGTACCGCTGGTCGCGGAGCGCGTGGTCGAGCGGGTGATCGAGCGCGTCGTGATGCGCGCCGAGCGCCGCCGCCTGTCGAACCGGCGCAAGGGTTACACCCAAAAAGCCATCGTCGGCGGGCACAAGGTCTATCTGCGCACCGGCGAATACGAAGACGGCAAGCTCGCCGAGCTGTTCATCGACATGCACAAGGAAGGCTCGGCTTTCCGCTCGCTGATGAACAATTTCGCGATCGCAATCTCGCTCGGTCTGCAATACGGCGTCCCGCTCGAGGAGTTTGTCGAGGCCTTCACCTTCACCCGGTTCGAGCCGGCCGGAATGGTCGAGGGCAACGATGCGATCAAGATGGCGACCTCGATCCTCGACTACATCTTCCGCGAGCTCGCGATCTCCTATCTCGACCGCAACGACCTCGCCCATGTCGAGCCGGCCGATCTGCTGCCGGACACGATCGGCAAGGGCGTGACCGCGGAATCGAACCTGCGCGAGATCGACGATCCGGACCGGGCGACCGTTGGCGCCGAGGTCGCGGCGATCATGCAGCGGGTCGCTTCCAACGGCTATGTCCGCAACAAATTGACCGTGCTGCATGGCGGAAAGCGCAGCGCCGCCTCGACCGCCCGCGCCGATCAGCCGCAGATGCCGCTGTTCGACGGGCCGCTCGCGGTGGCCGGCGCCGAGACGCTCGAACGCGAAGTCGATGTGCACGCGCATGTGCATGCGCACGACCCGCGGATCGAGGCGATCCGCGAGGCGCGGATGAAGGGGTACGAAGGCGACAGTTGCGGCGAGTGCGGCAACTTCACGCTGGTGCGCAACGGCACCTGCCTCAAATGCGACACCTGCGGCTCGACCAGCGGCTGTTCATAGACCGGAGAAAAACGCGATGCGCGACATCCCGCTCGTCCACCAGGGCATTGAATTCTCGCTGCTCCGCGAGACCCGAGGGTGGACCGCTCATATTGCGCGTTTCGGCAAGACGATGTACTTCGCGAGCCGGGACGAAGCGATCGATGAGGCGGTTCGACTGATTGACGCTTTTCTGCTGCCGCGGCTGTTGCGGCACCAAAAAGCCGCGTAACTTCAAGTAGACGCGGTGTTAGGATATTGAAGTCGGAACGCGTGAGGGCGCGGCCGATGGCGACACAGCAGCTTTTGTTGCACCTGCCCGACGAGTTGGTCCGCCGCCTCAGGCGGCATGTGGCGCCGCGCCAGCGCAGCAAATTCATCCAGAATCTGCTCGAAGCGGCGCTGCCGCCCGACGACGCGGTCGAACAGGACCCGCTCTACCTCGCCGCGCTGGCGGTCGAGGAGGACGAGCGGCTCGCCGCCGAGATGAAGGAATGGGAGCCGGCGACCGGGGCCGACGGGGTCGCGCTGCCCACCGGCGGGAATTGCGATTGATGACGGGCCCAAACGGCGGAGCCGTGCGGCGGGGCGATGTCTGGTGGGTGGATTTCGATCCCGCGCCAGACGGCGAAGTTCGCCCGATGCGGGCGGCGGTGGTGATGACCGCCGATCCGCTGAACCACGCTCGACGGACGGTGATTGTCGTGCCGCTGGCGGCCGGCGCCCAGCCGCGCCCGCCGATCGTCGTCGCCACGCCCTCGGCCGGCGAGGACCGGGTCGCGATCTGCGACCAGGCGCGGGCGGTCGACAAGGCCCGCCTGACGCGCACCGCCGGGCAGCTGTCTGCGGCCGACCTCAAGGCGATCGAAGACGGGCTGCGCCGCATCCTCGATCTCTGACCTGTCAAGCCGCGCTTTCTCCGCCGCCGGGTTTTGCTCTAGGCTAGCACCCGACAGGCTGTCGCGGAGAGGGTGGCATGCAATACGGCTTTGGAGCGCCGGTCAGCGGACCGCTGTCGGGGGTGACCGACCTGACCCGGATCGTCACCGAGGGCGAGGCGATCGGCTACGACTACTGCACGCTCAGCGACCATGTCGTGATTCCGCGCGAGCTGGAAAACAAATACCCCTACTCCGACACCGGCGAGTTCCCCGGCCGCGCCGGCGGCGACCGCCACGAGCAACTGACCGCGGTCAGCTTTGTCGCGGCGAAGACCAGCAAGCTGCGGCTGGTGACCTCGGTCATGGTCGTGCCGCACCGGCCCGCGGTGCTGACCGCGAAAATACTCGCGACAATCGACGTGCTGTCCCAAGGGCGGCTGACGCTCGGGATCGGCGCCGGCTGGTGCCGCGAGGAGTTTGAGGCGATCGGCACCGATCCGTTCGCCGAGCGCGGCGCGGTGACCGACGAGTACCTGCTCGCCTGCCGCGAGCTGTGGACCAACGAGAACCCGTCGTTCAGCGGCAAGTACGTCAATTTCTCGAACATCTTCTTCCAGCCGCGCCCGGTCCAGAAACGCGTGCCGATCTGGGTGGGCGGCGAAAGCGGCCCGGCGCTGCGCCGCACCGCCAAGCTCGGCGACGGCTGGTATCCGATCGGCACCAACCCGCAATTCCGGCTCGACACGCTCGAGCGCCTCAAGGGCGGCATCGAGCGGCTGCACCGGCATTGCCGTGAACATAGCCGCGACCCGAAAGAGATTGTCGTCGCCTATCGCGTGACGCAACGCGGCCCGGCCGTCCCCGAGAAAGCCGACAACGGTGACCGCCGGCTGTTTTCCGGCAACGACGCGGCAATCGTTGCCGATTTGCGGGCGTTCAAGGACCTCGGCATCGTTGCGGTCGATTTCAGCTTTGACGGCGCGACCGCCGCCGAAGTGATCGGCAACATGCGCCGCTTCCGCGAAGACGTGCTAGCGAAGGTTTAATCGCAGGACGGGTCATAGCGATGAGCGAAGCGAGAACCATCCCGAACCACGCGAATTTGGACAATCGGTTGCTTTTACTGCGCTCGCAATGACGCATTGAACGAGAGGAGCTGACGGTGCTGAAACTCGGATACAAGGCGTCGGCCGAGCAGTTCGGACCGCGCGAGCTGCTGGAGTTCTCGGTGTTGGCCGAGGA
>JAFAWI010000114.1 GCA_019241915.1 Alphaproteobacteria bacterium | reverse complement strand
TGCCAGCACCAGCAGGGCTTGCGGGTTGCCCGGATCGCTGCGCAGCGCGGCATGAAGGTCGGCGGCGGCAGCGGCAAAATCGTGCTGCGCCTGGCGGATGCGGGCGCGCAAAACCAGCAGAGCCGGCGGCATCGTCACATCCCACCATCGCGCGAGCGTTGCCTGGGCGTAGCCGACAAAGCGCGGATCGGCCTCGGCGACACCCATCGCGAGTTGGCGGCCGGCAAGCCGCATCGCGATGTCGAGATCGTCCGGCCGCGCCGCCAGGTCCGCGCCGAGCACGCGGATCTCGCGCATGCGAGGGTCGCCGGTCGGCAAACCCGTCTGCAGGACCAGGTTGTCGTCGGTCGGCACAAAAGGACTGGCGGCCGCGGAGCAGGCCGCCGCGAGGACCGCAAGCGCAGCCATCGGCTGCCAGCAGCAGCCGATGGCGTGTCGTGCGTTCAGCCCCGCGTCCCGGTTGTGCCGCAGATTACGGCGTCTGCTGCAGCGGCGGGCGGGCGAACGGGAACGCCGCCAGGTAGGTTTTTGCTGCGGTCCCGTCGGTGAAGCCGGGGATGTTGACAATCAGGCTGATCAGCAAATCGGTAACGCGGTCGGCGAGTCGGCGCCCATTGGGGTAGCCGTCGGGCTGCGACGTATCGAACTTCAGCGTGTCGGGGACGGCCACCGACGCAAGCAGGCTCACCGTAGCCGCCGGCGTGTGGAATTTGGCGAGCGTTGCCAGGATCGCCGGCGCGAAGTCGCGAGCGTCGTCCTCCGGCTTGCCGAAATTGAACGCGTCCTTGAGATTGGGCGGAATCAGCGCCGTATTGACCGCCGGATTACCCATGCGGTCGACCTGCCGCAGTCCACCCAGTCCCCGGTCGTCGATGTCCTTGAACCGGCCGTGATCGTCAAAGTCCTGGAAGCGAAGGTCGCCGAGATAAGTCGCGGCCCAGGCCGCGAACTTAGGCGCGTTGCCGGCGACGAGGCTGATCGGGAATTCGAAGACGATCGCGTTGATATTCTTGCCCAAGAAGGAATCGACCCCGGTGAAAAGACTGCCGTCAACGCTACCCGTCGCGTTGAATTTGGCGATAAACCGGTTGAAGCCGACAAGATCGAAGAAAAACGGATCTTCGCGCGGGCCGGCAAAAGCGGTGATCGTGCTGCCGCCGACGGCCTTTGTCGTAATGACCGGCGGGTTCGGGGTCGCGGCGGCGGTGCCTTGTGTCGTCAGGCCCTCAACGACGATGCCGTGCGGGAAAAACGCCCTGTAGGTCTGGCACGCCGCCTGCGGCGCCGGGCAACTCGGCCCATTCGCGAAATCGGAGAATACGACATTGATCGATGCGGTCGGTTTCGCCTGCGCGTTCGTGCTGAAATTGATCTGGTAGAGCGCGTTCGGCTGGAAGTGATAGGACGGGCCGAACTTCGGATCGGCAATCGCCTGGACGCTCAGCACCATAACCAAGTTGTTCGTGTTCGCCGGGTCGCGGAACATGAAGATGTCGTTGATGTCGATCGCGCTGTAATCGTCGATCGTCGGGGCGTCGCGATGATCGGCGGCCACCGCGGACGGGGAAAAATTGAAGATTGCTCCCGCGACCAGCGCCGCGGCTATGGCATATCGCTTAAACATAAGACGCCTCCCCAAAAAGATGCGCCCTAAGGATACATGGCCCGCGGCCGATTTCCAGCGGCACGGTTTCAATTTAATCGCTATCCTCGCGCGGTAGTTTGAGGGCGGAGACGCTGAAACGTGGCGGCGCGAGAAGCAAGGAAGTGGTCGCGGCGCGCTGCGGGGATTGCCGCGGCCGGGGCAGCGCTCGTCGGCGCGACACCCGCCTTCGCCCATGTCACCGCCGGCCTCGGCGGCGGCACGGCGGCTGGATTTCTGCATCCGCTGACGGGACTCGACCACATGTTGGCGATGGTCAGCGTCGGCATTTGGGGAGCGCAGCTTGGGGCGCCCTGCATCTGGCTGCTGCCGATCGCGTTCCCGATGATTATGGCGACCGGCGCGGTCCTCGGCATCCTCGGAATGCCGCTGCCGGGCGCCGAGACGTTGATTGCGCTGTCGGTTCTGACGCTGGGGGCGATGGTAGCGTTGCAGCAGCGCCTCCCGACGGCGCTGGCGCTGCTTGCGGTCGGGATATTTGCGGTCGCGCACGGCCATGCACATGGCGCCGAGATGCCGGATGCGGCCAACGCACTCTCGTTCACGGTCGGTTTCGTCGTGGCCACCGGTCTGCTGCACGCGACCGGCATCGTCATCGGTTTGATCGCCCGCTGGCCGAGCGGAGCGATCGCGTTGCGCGCATGCGGCCTGCTGGTCGGCGTCGCGGGATGCTACTTCATCTATGAGACGGTGGGGGCCTAGCCATTCACCGTCGGCGTTGGTGGTGGCTGGCGGCGATTTCAGCCGCGTTGTGCGCGCCGGCGCCCGCCGAGGCGCACACTGCGCTCAAAAGCATGGGCGCATTCTGGTCGGGCGCGGCGCATCTGCTGAGTTCGCTCGACGAGATCGGCTTTCTTGTCGGCCTGGCAATCTGGGCGGGTTTCGCCGAGCGGCGCAACGACCCGCGCATTGTCGCCGCTTGCTTTGGCGCAGTGTTCGCCGGAGCCCTCGCTGCCGGAGTAAGCAGCTGGCAACTTGACCCGTCGCTGCCGACGGCGGGGCTCATGCTCGCGGTCGGTGTGGCCGGTGCGGCCCGCCTGCGCGCCGCACCGCTGCCGGTATTGGCGCTGGCAGTGATCGGCGGCGTCCTTGGCGGCATCGCGGGGGGCGACGCGGCAACCGGATTGTCCGCGGTCTTGTCCGGTCTGGGCGCGGCGATCGCCGCTGCCGCTGTCGTCAGCTACGTTTTCATCGCGGTGCGCGGGTTCAACGCGGCGTGGGCGGCCATTGCCTGGCGCGCCGGGGCCAGCTGGGTCGCGGCGATCGGTCTGATGATCTTGGCTCTCGACTGCTCGCGTTACCTTGGCCGGCGCTAGTGCTGCGGCGTCTTGCATTCGCGGTGTTGCTGATCGTCCAGGCGAGCGCAGCCGCGGCGCACCTTGCCTCCGACAGTTATCTCAACATCGAGGTCGACGGCGGCCGGATCAGCGGCCAGTGGGATATTGCGCTGCGCGACCTCGATGTCGTGGTCGGGCTCGACGCCAATGCCGACGGCAACATCACGTGGGGCGAGCTGCGCACCAAGTGGCGCGAAATCGGCGACTACGCGTTCAGTCGCCTGTCGTTGGCACGGGCAGGCGGTTCCTGCCTGATCCGCCCCGGCGAAGGGATGGTCGACCAGCACGCCGGCAATGGCTATGCGGTGCTGCCGTTTTCGGCCGAGTGCCCCTCAGCCAGCGGCGCGTTGACGGTGGACTATCGACTGCTGTTCGAGGTCGATCCGACGCATCGCGGACTGCTGACGATGACCGCCGCGGCCGCGGTGAAAACCGACGTCCTGACCCCGACCCACGCCAGCGTCAGCCTCGACCTCGGTTCTCAGTCGTTGATCGACGATGGCGCCCGTTTCCTGCTGTTCGGCTACGATCATATCCTGCTGGGATACGACCATCTGCTTTTCGTCGCGGTGCTGCTGGTAGTCGCGCCGCTGCGACGTGCGACGGGCGCGGCGACCGGCCGCGAGTGGATGGCGATCGACAGGCTGGGCCGCGTCGCGATCGAAACCGCAAAAATACTGACCGCATTTACGATCGCGCATGCCATCACATTGACGCTCGCCGTACTCGGCCTGATCAACCTGCCGTCGCGGCTCGTGGATCCAGCCATCGCGGCGACCATCATGCTCGCCGCGGCCGACAACATCCGACCGGTCCTGCCGCGACTCCGCTGGCACGTCGCGTTCGGCTTCGGCCTTATCCACGGCCTCGCCTTCGCCAGCGCCCTGGGGCCGATGCGGTTGCCGCCGATGCGTTTGGCGCTGGGGCTCGGCGGCTTCAATATCGGGGTCGAAAGCGGTCAGCTGAGCCTCGCCGCGCTGCTCGTGCCGAGCGTCTTCGTGCTGCGCCGCGAAGCGGCTTACCGAAAGTTCGTCATGCCCGGGATTTCGGTCATGTCGTTGCTGCTGGCGCTCGGTTGGATGATCGATCGGCTCTTTGGACTGGACCTGCTGGCACTGGTCGGATAGCGGCTCAGTCTGCGCCGTCGCCCCAGGCCAGAACCACAAAGCCACGCGGCAAGCCTTGCCCAAGCAGAACCACGGCCGAGCGCGTCAGCAACGCCTTGCCCGGTCCGTAGGCGGTCGCGGCTATGCGGCCTCTTCGGCGCTGCTTGTAGGGGATCGTCTGAGGCTGTCCCTGAAGCGGCGCCGCCGGGTTCCGGGCGAACTGCACCAGCGCGGCCGTCACGGCGGCATCGGCATGCGCGGCGTCGGGTACCGTATCGCCATACACCGTCAGATGCGGGCGCAAGGCGGCCAGAAGCGCCGGTGTCATCCCGAGCACGCGGCCGAGTTCGCCGATCGTCTCCACCGCGCGGCCCGGCGGCGCGTAGTCGAGGCCGGCGGCGCGGTATTCGTCAGCCAGATCGCTTGCCGGCCGAAATACCGTCGCGGTGCCGACCCAGTCGGCAATTGCCCCCGCGAGCCGCTGCGCCGTGTCGGGATCGCTGCCAACCACCTCAAGCAATGCCTCGACCAGCGCCGGCGGCGCCAGGTTGGGATCGATCCGCCCGCTGTCGTCGTCGAGGCGCACGATGACATGGGCGCCGCCGATGGTCACCCGGTGCGACCCCCCGTCGAGCGCCCACGCATCGTCCCCGGTGCCCGTCGCCCGGAACACGGCCTCGTTGATGCCGCCGTCGGCGGCTGCCTCGGCCGCGGCATTGGCCATCAGGTTGATCGCAACCTGGGTCTCGCTGCGTCCAGCCGCAGCAAGATGACCTGCGACAAAGGCGATCAACACCAGCGCCCACAGCACCACGATGAGCACAAAGCCGCGGCTTTCGGCGCGGCGCGGCGGCAACCGCCGGTCCCTGCTCAGCGCGCGCGTCCCTGCGGGTTCGGCAGACCCGACAATGGCTGGCTGTTGAGCTCATTTGAAATCGATCGGGCGTTGATCAGCTGACGGCTGAGATCGTCGGTCAGCGCGCGGGCGCCGCGCTGATCGTGCACGACATGCGGCGTGATCAGCACCAAGAGCTCGGTGCGCTGGCGTGAATTGTTCTGCGACGACGCGAGGAAGCCGATCCCCGGAATGTCCTTGAGAAACGGGATGCCCGAATTGCCGCGCGAGTCGTTGTCGCGGATCAGCCCCGCCATCCCGACGGTCTGCCCATCCTGCACCACGACCCGGGTGCGGATCAGCCGCTCGTCAAAGGTAGGCGAATCGATTGTCGAGCTGGTGGTTGTCGCGACGTCGCTGACCTCTTGCCCGATGTCGAGCGTGACCACCCCGCCGGCATTGACATGCGGCGTCACCTGCATGATGACGCCGGTCTCGCGGTAATCGACATTGTTGACGATGGGCGCGCCGGCGGCGAGCGTGCTCTGTGCGCTGCCGGTGATGACCGGCACTTGCGCGCCGACAAGCAGCCGCGCCGCCTCGTTGTCGAGCACCATCACCTCGGGCGCGGACAGCACCCGCACCTTGCTTACCTGCGCCAATGCGTTAATCGCCACATGCGGCCCGCCGGTCAACACAAAGCCCGGGAAGTTGGTGGCGAAATTGGCCGAACCGGGTTGCGTCCCCTGACTGAGCGTGAACGCAAGTTTGTCCTTCAGATAGAACTGCGTGCCGTAGGTCAGCGCGTCGTTGAGCGTGACCTCGGCGATCGTCGCCTCGATCATCACCTGCTGTGGGATGATGTCGACCTTGCGCAGCATGCCCTCCATCACCGCGAATTCCGCCGGGGTGGCGAAGATGAGCAGCGAGTTGCTGCGGCGGTCGGCGATGATCCGGATGCCTTTGTCGACGCGGTCGTCGTCGACGGCGCCGCCCGCGGAGAGAGGCTGGGCGGCAGCGTTCTGCGCCTCCGGCGCAAGCGGCGTCGCCAAGGCCGCGGCGCCGAGCGTCGCCCCTCGGCTTTGCAGCAGAGAGCCCCCGGTCGAGCCGCCTCCGGCCGTCCCGCTGACGGCCCCGCCGCCCGGGCTGTTCAGGCTGAGCCCCGCGGCGCCGGGCGCCGTGCGGTTGGCGCTCGCCGCGCCGCCGCCGGTCACCCGATTGGGCGTGAAAGCCCGCTGCAGCAGGTTTTCGAGGTCCGAGGCTTGGCCGCTCCTCACATTGTAGACGTGCCAGATGCGCGTCGTCGTATTGCTCGCCCGTCGGGTCACCTCAAAAAAACGCCGGGCCTCGGCGATGTAGCGCGGTTGCGATGTGGCAACGAGCACCATGTTGGCCTGTTCGAGCGGCAGCACGCGCACCACGCCCGCCAGCGGCGCGTCCGGCTCGGCCAGGAACACCTTTTCGAGCTCGGCGGCGAGTTGTGTCGGGTTGCCGTCGCCGACCGGGAACAGCGCGAACGACCGGCCCGCCAGCACATCGACATCAAACGACGCAATCAGCTCGACGAGCGTCTTGCGCACCGCCGCATCGCCGCTGACGATCAGTGCGTTGCGGCCCGGCTCTGCGGCGATCTTGCCCCCCTCGGCGACATAAGGCTCCAGCACCTTTGCGAGATTGGCCGCCGAGGCATAGCGAAGCGGCACGACTTGTGTACCTGCCGCCGCATCGGTCGGCGACACCGCGTTGCTGACCACCGCGGCAGCAACCGGCACCACCTGATAGATGCCGTTGCGCTCGACCAGCGTCGCGTGGTTTTGGTTGAGCAGCGTCTCCAACGCCGCCAGCAATTGCGCGCGGCTGAGCGGGGTCGCGCTCTCGAACGATGCGGTGCCGCGCACGGCGGGATCGATTGTGTAGTTGACCCTCAATGTGGCGCCGAGAATGGTGCGGACGATCTCGCGGATATCGGTGTCGGCGAAATTGAGGGTGACATCGCCGCCCTGCACGCCGACGGCCGCCGCAGCCGGCGCGGCGGTGACAGCCGGCGCGGGGCGTCCCGGCGCATCGAATTCGCGCTGCCCGCCGCGCTCGCTGGCGATCACCGCGTCCTCCCGCGGCACCGCGCCCTCGCTGCGCAGCGCCGGGAGCGGCAGAAGCGGCAAATCGCTGACCGCATCGCAACCGGCGAGCGACAGCAGCACGGGTAGGACGACGCGATGCAGCCGCAGAGCGATCATTGGCTGCGAGTTCCGCTGGTGGCCGGCATCGGCGGCGGCCGCAACAGCGGTCGCGGCGCCGCAGCACCGGTCGGTGCGAGTGGCGGCGCCGGCGCCGGCCGCGATAAGTCGGCACCGGCGCTGCGGGCCGGCGGCGGCGGTACGAGCGCCGGGTCGAGCGCCGGCAGTAACGTGCGGCTGCCGCCGGGGCCGGTCAGCGAAACCTGACCCGCAGCGATACTGCCGACCCGCCAGCCGCTCAGCGTCTCGCCCTCCGTAAGCTCCAGCGGCTTGCCGCCGGCCACGGCAAAAATGGCGAGCCTTTGCCCCGGCGCGATGACGATGCCGGTAAGCCTGGCGCCGCCAAGGTTGTTGTCGGCGCCGCTTTCGGGCCGCTCGGCCGGCGGCCGGCGGGTCTGGCTGAACAGCGGCCGCGCCAGCGCGGTGGCGAGCCACTGGTCGAGACGCGCCGAGTGTCCACCCGTGCCGTCGACAGCGGCGCCTGCAGGGGATGCCGGTGCGGCCGCGACAACAATCGAGGCCGGCTCCGGTCGCAATTCGAGCGCTATCACGCCGAGGAGCAGGACGCTGCCGGCCCCGAGCACCAGGACGGAGCGCGCCACCGTCATTTCGCTGCCCCCTCGCCCGGCGCTGCCGCCGCAGCGGTCGCCCCGGCGGCACGGAGGCCCGCAATTTCGAGGCTCGCGGTCAACGGCGCGGCGCCGCCCGCGGTGACTGCCGCCAGCCCGCCCGACAGCCGCGCATTGTCCACCACGAGCGGCGGTGCGGCGCTCTCCAACGCCGCAAAGAAGTGCAGCAGGCTGTCATAACGGCCGCTGACGGCAAGGCGGATGCCGACGCGGCGAAAGCCTTCGCGCGGCTCGGACGGCAGGCTCTCGCTGCTGGCAATCGTCGCGCCCGTCGCGGAGGCCATCTCCTCCAGGCGGCTCTGCAATCCGGCAGCGGCAAGCGCGTCGCTCGCGCCCTCGAGGACGACGCGGTTTTCGCCGGAACTGGCGCGCAATTGGCTCGCGCGCTCGCGCAACCTCGGCATGCGTTCGGCAGCGGCGGTAAGCTTCGCCGCCAATACGCGCCGTTCATCGAGCGCTTCCTGGCGGCTTTCGTAAAGCGCAACCAACGGCGTCGCCGCAGCCAGGTAGACTACGCCGAGCACGAGCAGCAGCAACCCGATCGCCAGAAGGCGACCGTGGCGGCCGGTGGGCAGGGCGGCGAGCGGGGCTACGGCGCAACCTCCGCGGAGATGGTGAAGACTTCGGTGCCGGCCGCCTCGATCCGCGTCACCGGCGCGGCGAAAGCCGGGTCGCGAAAAGTTCCGTCGGCGGCGACGGCCGCGAGCAGCCTCGCGGCCGCGGTCGATCGACCGATCAGCGTGACCTTGCGCTGGCGCAGCGTCATTTCGGTGAGGAAGCTGTTATCGGGAAGAACGCGCGTCGCGGCCGCCAATACCGTCAACAGCCCGCCCGCCTTATCGCGCTCGCGCTCGATGAGCGCGACCGCGGCAGAGCGCTGGGCGATCTCGGTCAGCAGCGCCTCGGAGCCTGAGGTTTCGGCGCGGCCGGCCGCGATCTCGCGATCGACTGCGGCCAGCGCGGCGGCCTGCCGCGCAAAGGGCAGCGCGATCGCCGTCACCGCGAGCGCGGCGCAGCACGCGGCAGCCGGCCAGAACAGGTGCTCGCCCGAGCGCACCATTGGATCGGCCGCGCCGAGCCGCCAGCGCCAGTCGCGATCCGCCGCCTCAAGCCGGTTCGGCACGATGCGCCGCGTGGCCAGGGCATCGAACAACGCGCGGAGCTTTTCGCGCGGCACCATCGCCAGGCGCACCGACAGGCTCCGCAGCTGCCGGTCGCGAGTCTCAACGCGATAGGTCCAGTAAAGCTCGTCGGCCTCAAATGGCGTTTCGCGGTCCATCTCGAGCGCGAGAACTTCGCCGAGGTTGCGTTCAGCTGCGAGCGGCAGGGTGAGCGTCTTCTCCAGGATCTCCTGCGCGGGCAGGCGCAGGATAATTGTCGCGGAGCCCGAATGCGCGGCATCGCCGTCACCCCCTGCCGCAAGTTCTAGCCGCCGGGGTGCGGTTTCCTTTCCGTCCTTGCGCTCGATCAGCGAAACGCTGGCGACGCCGGCCGCGAGAGGACTGTGGGGTACAACAATCAGTGCATCCGCCGCCGCGGATGCGGGTCCGCCAAAGCCCCCCCGAAACAGCTCTGCGAGCTGTCCGAACCACCAGTCGAAAAATTGCCGCACCGGGTTCACGGAACGCTCCCCCCACAGATTCGAGATTATCCAACCCAACCTGACAGCGAAAGCGATCATTGCCGCTCGACGGCGCCACCGCCCCCGGCGGGTGTCCACAGCAGCGGCGCGGCGATCAGATCGGGCCAGCGGCGCCGGTCGCCGGCATCGAAGTCGATCTGCACGCGCACCAATTTCGGGAGGGTTGGCTGCTGCCAATGGTCCAACCACGCGCCGCCAGCATCCCCAGGCTGCCAGTACGCGAACCGCAGAGCCGCAACACCGCGCAGCAAGTCCGCCGCGCGCGAAGACGGCCCGGTTTGGCCGGCCGTCGTGTCGCGCGGAAGCCAGTCCAAGACGACCCGGTCGCCGCGCCGCTCGATGGTGACGTCGGCGCGGCGGCTTTCGCCGAGCCCGCTCGGCAGATCGCCGACGAAATAGGCGCGCGTCGGTTCGCCGGCCAGCACCGGCGCATGTGTCGTCCCGGCGGCAAACCCGTTCGGCGAGACCGGCTGCATGCTCGCGAGCAGTCGGCGCAGGACGCGCGCCGCTGCGTCGGTGTCGGTCGCGTCGTCGATAGCTCGGGTTTGCGCCGACCACATCGCAAAGGCGGTGCGCATGCCTTGCACGAGCCCGGCGACCAGCAGACCGAGCACCGCCAGCGCGATCAGTATCTCGAGCAGCGTGAACCCGCTATCGTTCGGTCCCCGGCTCATGGCAGCGGGCCGGCGATACTTATTCGGCGGCTGGCAAGAGAAACCGAGCGCAAACGCCGGTGCTCGCGCCACGAAACCACCACCTCGACGGCACAAAGAGTGGGTTGCCCCGCGCCTGCGTCGGCGGCGACGTCGATTGGACTGATGCTCGCGCGCCAGCTAAAACCGCCGCCATCGTCGCCGCCGGTGACGCCGATGGGGAGCACGCCGTCCGCATCGAGCGCCGCAAGACGCGATTGCGCGCGCTCGACCGCCTCCTTGGCGCGCGCGGTCGTCTCCGCGGCAAACAAGCCGCCGCTTCCCGCCTCAAACAGAGCGATAAGCGCGAGGCCGGCAATCGCCAGGCCAATGACAACTTCGAGAAGCGTGAACCCGCCGCGGCGCCCCATCTGTGCGTTCAAGGCGCATCGGCGATGGCGATCCGGCCGCTCAGCCAGTCGACATCGACGCCGACCCACCGCCCTCCGTCGCCGAGCGTGACGCCGCCGCCGGTCGAGCTCCCGTCGGGGTTGAACCGGATCGCCGCCGTATTGGAACCATGCCGCCCTGCGGCAATTGTATTGACCCGCAGCATCAGAGCAGCAGGCAGCGTGCGAACCGGCCAATCGGCGATGCGATAACGCCGATGGGCGACATCGATCTCAACCTCGATCGCGCGGTCGCCGGCAATCGCCTCGGAGCGCGCCAGACGAAACGCGGCGGCCAGATCGGCTGCAGCACCGTCCAGGCTTAATGTACTGCTCCAATGAGGCCGATAGCCGGCAAATAGCGCTGTCGCTAGCGCGAGGATCGCGAGCACGACGAGCAGCTCGAGCAGCGTGAAGCCGTCAGCCCCTCGTGGCGCGAAGCCGCGCCCAGATCGGGCGGCCTGCCGCTCAGACGACGAGGTCATTGAGCCTCAGCATCGCCGTCACCAGCGAGACGATAATGCCGCCGATCAGGAGGCCCATGACGATCGTGATCGTCGGCACCATCAGCGCCACCAGCCGCTCGACCCTGAGCCGCACCTGCGCCTCATGAATTTCGGCCGCCTTGAACGCCATCTCGGGCAGTTGGGCGGTTTCCTCGCCGAGCGCCAGCAGCTGGATCGTGCGGGGCGGAAAGACGCCGCGCGCGCCGAGTGCACGGGCAAGGCCACCGCCCCGGCGCGCTGCTTCGGCGCCGGCTTGCACCGCGGCGACCGCTGCCCGGTTGTCGAGCGCTTCCTCGGCGATGCCCAAAGCTGCAATCAGCGGGACGCCGTTCTGCAGCAGCGTCGCCAAGGTGCGGCTGAGGCGGGCCGCCAATGTCTCGCGGACCAGCTGCCCGATCACGGGCAGACGCAGCACGAAGGCATCCCAGCGCAGCCGGAGCGCAGGCCGCTGCAGCAAACGGCGGCCGGCCAGCGCCGCAATCAGCAGCACCAGCACCAGCCACGGACCCATCGCGCCGACGATCTGCCCCACCGCCAGCAGCACGCGCGTCGGCGTCGGCAACTGCGCGCCCGCCTGCTCGAAGATCGGCGCAAACTGCGGCAGAACGAATTCGAGCAGCAGCACGACGGACGCGGTCGCCGCCACCACGAGCAGCGCCGGGTAGATGAGCGCCGAGCGGACGCTCGCGGCAAGGCCGCGTTCGCGCTCGATCAGCGCCGCCAGCCGCGCCAGCGTCGCCGCCAGCGTGCCACTGGCCTCTCCGGCGCGAACCAAGCCGACATAGAGCTTTGGGAAACTGTGCGGTTCGGCGGCGAGCGCGCCGGCAAGCGAGCTGCCGCGATGGACCTTGTCGCGGATCTGGCCGAGGATCGCGCGGTGGCGCGGCTTCGCCGCCGTATCGACGACAAAGCGCAGCGCCCGGTCAAGATCGAGCCCGGCGCCCAGCATCGTTGCCAGTTCGCCGGTAATGTCGGCGAGCGCCGTTTTGCTGAGGCCACGCCGCCGGCCGACCTCAAGGGACAGCAGGTCGCGCCAGCCGCGCAGACCGCTATCCGCCTCCGCGCGCAGCACGATCTGGCCTTGGCGCTGCAGCCGGGCGATCACCGTCTTGCGGTCGTCGGCCTCCATGAAGCCGCGCACGACCTCGCCGCCACCGTTGAGGGCTGACCAGCGGAAGGAAGGCATCGCGATCTTATGCTCTCGCGCCGGCTGCGCGGGGTCAATGCCGCGTCAAATTTCGCTGCGCAGGCAGCTGACGACCTCCTCGACGGTCGTATCGCCGGCCGCCACCGCGGCGAGCCCGGCATCGAACATCGTCTGCATGCCGGCCTCGACGGCAGCGCCCTCGATCGCGCTCTGATCGGCGCCGTCAAAGATCAGCCGCTCAATACTTCGGTTCGGCAGCAGCAGCTCGGCGATCGCGCGGCGCCCGCGATACCCGGTGCCGCGACACTCGCCGCATCCGCTCGGGCGGCAAAGGCGCAGCGAAGTGGCGGGCGCAAAGCGCTCGAGCTCAAAGCGACGGACGAGCGGCGCCGGGTCGTCGAACGGCGCCTTGCAATGCGGACACAGCAGCCGCACCAGGCGCTGCGCCAGCACCGCCTTGAGCGTTGCGGTCAGCAGGTAGTCTTCGAGCCCCATGTCGCGCAACCGGGTTACCGTTGCCGCGGCCGAGTTGGTGTGCAGCGTCGACAACACGAGATGTCCCGTCAGCGCCGCCTGCACCGCGATCTGAGCGGTTTCAAGGTCGCGGATCTCGCCGATCATGATGACGTCGGGGTCATGGCGCAGGATCGAACGCAGCAGCGTGGCGAAATTTAGGCCGATTTGCGGGCGCACCTGGATCTGGTTGATGCCGGGCAGCTGGAATTCGATCGGGTCCTCGACCGTCACGATGTTCCGCACCACCGAATTGAGCTGCATCAGGCCGGTATAGAGAGTCGTCGTTTTGCCGCTGCCGGTGGGGCCGGTCACGAGGACCAAGCCGTTTTGCAGCGCCAGCGCTTCCTCGATGCCGCGCCGCAGGCCGCCGGTGAGGCCAAGCTTATTGTAGTCGAACTCGACCGCTGTGCGGTCGAGCACCCGCAGCACCACGCTTTCCCCATAGAGCGACGGCATCGTCGAGACGCGGAAATCGATGTCATGACCGCGGACGGTGAGTTTGATACGGCCGTCCTGCGGCAGACGGCGCTCGGCGATATCGAGGCGCGCCATGATCTTAATGCGCGAAACAACCGCGGCCTGCAGCCCCGCGGGCGGCGACTCCACCTCGTGCAAGACGCCGTCGTAGCGGTAGCGCACCCGTAGCCGATCGGGAAACGGTTCGAGATGAATGTCGGAGGCGCGTGTCTCGACAGCCCGGGCGATGAGCTGGTTCACCAGCCGGATGACGGGTTCCTCGCTCGCCAAGTCGCGCAGCCGCTCGGCATCGCCTTCGACCGGCTCGGCATCGCCGGCGGCGGTCCCGATCATCGTCTGGTCCGACCACTCGTGCGGCTCCGGGTAGAGCCGGTCGAACGCGGCATCGAGCTCGATCGGCACCGCGACCGCAACCGCAACCCGACGGCCAAGCGCCTCGCCGATCGCGCGCCGCGTAAACTCATCGAGCGGGTCGGCCATGGCGAGGACCACAAGGTCATCTTCGGCCGCGACCGGCAACGCCCGCGCCCGCCGCAGAAATTGAGGCTTGAGCTGCTCGGCAAACAGCGGCTCGGCGGGATAATCGGATGGCGCAACGAGCGGCGCGTTGACGAGCTGCGCCACGGCTTCGGCCAGCGCCCTCTCGCTGACCAGCCCCAGCTGCGTCAGCACCTGGTCGAGCCGGCCGCCCGTCTCGGCCGCGCCGCGGCGCGCACGATCAAGCGCGCGCTGGTCGACCAGACCCCGGGTTACGAGTGCGGCCGCCAGCCGGTCGATCGGATCGGTGCGATCGTCCGGATCGGGCTTGATTGCGGCGTCCGGTCGCATGTCGCGAGGCGACGGCCCCTTCAGGGGGGCACGCAGGAGAAGGTCATCCGATTGGTCGCGAGCTGCAGCCCGGTTGCCTGCGCCGCCCGCCCGAACCGGGCGCAATGGTCAGCGGCGAGCGCGATCGCGCCGTCTTCGGTGAACTCGGTCACCCTCGTTATCGTGCCACCCGCCGGGGTCGCACCTTCGACGCTCGAGCCGCCGACCAGCGCCGGCAACGCACAACCGCTGGCCCCCCATCCGGCGATGCAGACCAGCATCACGATATGCGGCCAACGCGCCATGCCACCTCCAGCCGCAGCCAGCATCGTGCGCTGCGCCGCCGGGCGCAAGAGGAACGCCAGATCGGCCCCAACCCCATCGCTTGGCCGCGAGGGATCTTGCCGGCCGTCGATGAGCTTCTCATCTGTTGACCGCGGCCCAATACACCGGGTGCCGGTGTGGCAAATCGTTTCCGCCGCCGAGGGAGAGAGCCCGTGCCGTCGACTGTTATCGGCGGGGCGATGTTGCCCCACGCGCCGCAGTTTTTCACGCTGCCCGAGACCGAAGACCGCGCGACGGTCGAAAGCGTGAGGCGCGTGGCCGCCGCGATCGGACGCCGGCTCAAAGCGCTGAAGCCCGATTTGTGGATCATCTTCGCCAACGACCACGCCGAACAGTTCTTTCACAACGTGGCGCCGGCCTTCACCGTCCATGTCGGCGGCGGCGCCAGCGGGAGTTTCGCGGGACGCGATTTTCATTGGCCGGTGCCCGGCGAAACCGGCTTCACGATCGTGCGGCAATTGTATCGCCAGGGTTTCGATCCGGCGTTCAGCAGCACCGCCAAGATCGACTATGCGATCGGCATCCCGCTGACCCATCTCGGCGTCGAGGATCCGGTATTGCCGATCTCGATCAACGCTTATCTGCCGCCGCAACCGACGATCGAGCGGTGTTACGCCTTTGGCGAGGCGGTGGCGCGGATCGTCACCGGATTGGGCCTGCGCACGGTGGCGCTGGCGAGCGGCGGGATGTCGCATTTCCCGGGAACCGAGCGCTACGCCGAACCCGACCTTGCCTGGGACCGGACGGCGTTGGCTCGGCTCGCCGACGGCAACCTCAAATCATTGATCGGCTACGATGAAGCCGAACTCGATCGAACCGGGAATATTGAGCTGCGCTGCTGGGCGGCCGCGGCCGGCATGCTCGGCGAGCGCAAACCCGACATCGTCTCGATGGACCCCAGCTGGCACCACAATTACGCATCGCTCGGCTGGTGGGACGGCCCGCCGGACCCGGCCGAACTGCACTATCCGTCGATCAAACCCGAGCTGGTCGGGCTGATCGATGCGCTGCACGGCATCGCGCACGACGCGGAGCGTCGGGCGGATTATCTCGCCGACCGCGCGGCCTACGCCGCGCGCTTTGCCCTGACGGCGGACCAGCGCGCCGCGCTCGTCACACTCGATCCCAAGGCGATCGCGGCGATGGGAACGCACCCGCTGCTGCCCTTTCTCGCGCGCATGCAAGTCGAGCGGCACGGGCGGTGACGCGCACTCGGGCTCGGCCGGTGCCATCGAAGCGGCGCCGATCAGCTGCCCGTTTTCGGCGCGTCTCGCAGCCCGAATTTCGTGGCACGGCTAACCCTCATTCGAAGAACTAAGAGGCCTGCAATGATAATAACCGGCGACCGCGTCGAAAGCGGACCGAGCTAACCACGTCAGGGCAATGACACCGTATGCAGCAATCACCACCTTCAGCAAAATCGTCATGTGGTGGTACCGGTAATCCGGTTCGGCAAACGCGGCGGTTACCAGCGCATTATACATAAAAAATACGGTCGAATAGAGCACGTGCGCGGCGAGACGCCCCATCCGCTCGACTTTTGCTTCCCCGCGCCTGTCACGCATCACTGGCA
>JAFAWI010000261.1 GCA_019241915.1 Alphaproteobacteria bacterium | reverse complement strand
ATAGCCCTGCGGGCTCGCGCAGTAATACCAATACCCGGCAATCTGCGGCGGCGGCGCGGCCGGGTAAGCAGGGGCTCCGTAATACGACGAAGGCACGTCCGCGGCATCGTCGTACCAGTCGTCGAAATAGGGGCCGCCCCAGACGCCGGCGCCAAAGCCGCGCCAGCTGCCGTGATGCCAAGCGTGACCGTTGGCGAAGGTGCCTCGGAAATCGCCACCCCAGTGATCGCCACCCCAGCGATCGCCGCCCCCATGACCGCCGCCAAAGCGGCCGCCTCCCGTATGAACCGCGGCAGCGCCACCGCCGCCACCGGCGACAGCCCCGTGACCGCCTCCGCCTCCGCCGCCGCGCACCACCTGGGCCTGCGCCGGCGTCAAGGCAAAAGCCGCGGCAATGGCCGCTAACGACGCGGCCAAACGGAGCTGACGAGCGGTGGGAAGCCGCGGGGTGACGGGCGACATGGCTCATCCTCGGGCGAGTCGGCAACAGAGCCGTATCCAAGAAACGGGTCGGTCGCCCCGCAGTTCCGGGAGCGCGGCGAACCGCGCCGCGCCCGCTGCCCGGCGCCCCCTGATGAGCCTCAGCCCGGCGCCGGCACCGGTCGCCATTCAGCCGTGCATTGCGCGACGTAGGGGTAATACCCGGCCGGGTTCCGGCAGTAGTACCAGTAATAGGGTGCGACCGGCGCGTTCGGATAGGCGGTCTGCGGGAATTGCGGGAATGGGTAGACCGGTTCGTCGTAGGCGTACCAGTCATCGCCCGGCACCGTCCACCACCAGCCGAAGCGGCCGCCGTGCCAGCCGCGATACCAGCGCCCGCTCTGCCACGCACCGACGCTGCCGCGCGCGCTGTCGCCGAGGTCTCGGCGATCCGGTACGGCCTCGCGCCGCGGCGCAGGCAGCCGTTGTTCCGCCCCCGTCGTGGCGTCTCCGCGCACGGCCTGCGCGGCAGCCGGCTGCAGTGCGACGACCGCCAGCCCGGCAGTCAGCGCAAGCCGCAGCGCCACGCGGCGGCCTCCGGTGTCGCGCCTCATTGCGGCGCGCCGCGCTTGGCGTCGGTCGCCTCGTCGACACTGGCGAAATAGAGCGACGCATCGGCGGCGCGCACCCGCGCCTCGGGGAGGCCCAGCTCGCGGCGCACGATGTTGGTGCCCTCGACCAGCGAGACGCATTTGTAATAGGCGATGCGGCGCGACAGCCCCTCGCGGCCAAAGCCGCAATCGGTCGTCACAACCAGCCGCTCGGGCGGGATGTGTTCGAGCGCGCGGCGGATCAAGTCAGCGACGTGCTCGGGCGGCTCGACCACGGTGTTGCAGTGGTTGATGACGCCGATGCCGATCTTCTTGTCGGTCTTGTACTTGCCGAACAGCGCCAGTTCCTTGCCGTTGCTGCTGCACGCCTCGAAGGTCAGCACGTCGCAATCGAGCTGTAAGAGATACGGCAGCGCGCGCTCATAGCTCGGCACCTCCCAATAGACGCGCTGCTGGTTCGGGTTGCCCCAGCACGTGTGCACCCAGACCTCGGCGTCGACGCCGACCAGTTGGCGGTTGAACGCTTCGGTCTGGAATTCGAGGTCCTTGTCGGTGGTGTCGGGACGCGTTGTCATACCGTGGTGGCGCGGCTCCTCGACCTGGATCAGCGGGCAGCCGGCCGCCGCCAATTCGCGAAACTCGGCGTTCATGATGTCGCACAAATCGAGCACCAGCGCCTTGTCGTCCTTGTAGTGCTCGTCCCACAGCATCGACGCGATGCCGGGAGCGCAGATCGCGCCGAACTTGACCGGCTTGTCGGTCAGCCGCTGCGCCACCTGCCAGATCGCGCTGTATTCGAGCGGGCCGCGGGTCAATTTGTCCGCGACGACCGCCGGCTGATAGGCCTCCTGCACCTCCCACAGGATGTGGCCGGGCTTGAGGCCATGGCGGCCCATCCAGCCGCGCGAGGTCGAGCGGTGGCCCTTGAGGCCGCCGAGCCGCTCGATCGGATAGAAAAACCACGATTTGCCGCCGACATTGAGGTCGAACCGGCTGTCGCCGTCGGTGACGATGTCGAGCCCGGCGGCCTCCTGCGCGTTGATGACCGCCGCGACCGCGTCGAGGTACTGCTCGCGGAACATCGAATCGCCCATCGCCGCTTTGAACGAGCGGCCGTCGAGGTTCTGGTCGTACCACAGCGGGCGCGGGTAGGAACCGGTGATCGCGGTCGGCATCACCATGTCGCGCGTCGTCTTCAGCATCGCAGCGCCCTCCCGGATTGACTGCTCTTGGCGATAGTAGCAGCGAATTCGCAGATGGCCGCGCCATTGGGACGGCGGCGGCCGTGCAGGACGCCGCCGATGCCCCATAGACCTATTCGCGCGTGTCGGGCCGCCTGTGGCCGTTGCCGAAATAATATCCGACGACCAAGAACATCAGGTTCATAAAGCTGCCCAGCACGCCGTCCTTGAAGATGACGGCGTAGATCAGGGCACCCACCAGACCAAAAGCGATGATTTTCCGTTCCGTGCCGTTGGGCATCGCGAGCTCCCGCTTAAGGAAGCTCGCACCATCGTATGCCGGTAGCGATCGGGCGTACCGCGGCGCGATCGCTACCAGAGGCTATGGGTGCATGCCGCCTGCAGCATGGCGGCCGCGCAGCCGCACGACATTCGAACCGGGCGGCTGGCCCGCCTCGGCAATCATGCTGGCCACGATGCGGCTCAGATCGCCGAGCCGGAACGGCTTGCGCAGCAGGACAAAATGGTCGCTCGCCTCGCCGAGGGCCTTGCTGTAGCCGGTCACCAGCAGCACCGGCAGCTCCGGCCTCCGTTCGCGCAGCGCGCGGGCCAGCGCCAGCCCATCCATCGGACCGGCCATGACAATATCGGTGATGACGAGATCGACCTGCTCCTGCTCGACCGCGGCAAGCGCCGCCTCCGCATCGCCGACACAGCGGACCTTGTAAGCCAGCTCCTCCAGCATCGCGGTCGTGACCTCGGCGACCTCGGGATTGTCTTCGACCAGCAGCACGGTGCCCCCCGGCAGGCTCTCGATGGCGGACGGCTCCTCGACCTGCTCCGGTTCCTCGGCGGCGCGCGGCAGGTACAGCGTCACCATCGTGCCTTTGCCGATTTCGCTCTCGATCGTCACCGTGCCGCCGGATTGGTGGGCAAAACCGTATACCTGCGACAGCCCGAGACCGCTGCCCTTTTCGGCCGGCTTTGTCGTGAAGAACGGCTCAAACACCTTGGGCAGCAGGTCCGGCGCGATGCCGGCGCCGGTATCGGCGATCCGCAGCGCCACGAAATCGCCGGCGATTTGCGCCAGTGTCTCGCTGCCCGCCAAAGCGACATTTTCGGCCGTGAGCGCAATGACGCCGCCGTCGGGCATCGCATCGCGCGCGTTGAGCGCGATGTTGACCAGCGCCAGCTCGAATTCGTTGGGGTCGACTTTGACCGGCCACGCCGCCGGATCGACAGCCACCGTCAGCTGGACGCCGGCGCCCAGCGAACTCGACATCATCGAGCGGAAGCCGTCGAGCCGCGCGTTCAGCGCAAACACCGTCGGCGTCACCGCATGGCGGCGCGAAAACGTCAGAAGCTGACGCGTCAGCGTCTCGCCGCGCGCCGCGGCCGTCTCGATCGCCTCGATCGAGCGCACCACCCGGGTATCCCCGGCCATGCGTTCCTTCAGCAGCTGCGTATGGCCGCTCACCACCATCAGCAGGTTGTTGAAGTCGTGCGCGACACCGCCCGTCAGCTGGCCGAGCGCATCCATCTTTTGCGCGTGCGCCCGCTGTTCTTGCGCTTCCTGCAGTGCTTTCTGTGTCTCGCGCCGTTCGGTGACATCGCGCGTGATCTTGGCAAAACCGATGAGTTTGCCGTGCTCGTCGCGGATCGGGTCGATCACGACATTGGCCCAAAACAGGCTGCCGTCCTTGCGGACGTGCCATCCTTCAGCCTCAAAACGGCCCTCTTGCGCCGCGGTGTTGAGGGCGCGCGCCGGCACCCCGGCGGCGCGGTCGCGCTCGGGATAGAAGCGCGAGAAATGCTGGCCGATGATTTCCTCTGCCGTGTAGCCCTTAATCCGCTCCGCCCCGGCGTTCCAGCTGGTCACGATCCCGTTCGGGTCGAGCATGTACAACGCATAATCGGTGACCCCGGCGACCAGCAGGCGGAACTGGCGCTCGCTCTCGCGCAGCGCCTCCTGCGCCAGCCGTCGCTCGGTGATGTCGCGCGTCACTTTGGCAAAGCCGACGATCGTGCCGTCGTCGCCGCGGATTGCGTCAACCACGACCATCGCCCAGAACCGGCTGCCGTCCTTGCGGATTCGCCATCCCTCGCCTTCGTAGCGCCCGTCGCGGACGGCGGTGGCAAGCACCCGGCCGGGCAGACCCGCGGCACGATCCTCGGGCGTATAGAATTTCGAGAAATGATGTCCGACGATATCGTCGGGGGTGTAACCCTTGAGCCGCTGGGCTCCGGGGTTCCAGTTGACGACGATCCCGCTCGGGTCGAGCATGTAGATCGCGTAATCGGTCACGCCTTCGACCAGCATGCGGAAGCGGCGCTCGCTGTCGCGCAGCGCCTCCTGGGCCTCCATCCGCTCGGTGATATCCCGAATGATGACCCCAAAGCCGACGAAGGCACCGTTTTCGTCGTCGATGCAATGGATCGTCGCGCTGCACCAGAACCGGCTGCCGTCCTTGCGCTGCAGCCAACCTTCCATCTCGTGGCTGCCGTTGGCGCGGGCGCTGGCGAGCAGCGTCTGCGGCATGCCCTTGGCACGGTCTTCGGCGGTGAAAAAACGCGAGAAGTGCTGGCCGACGATTTCCGCCGCCTCATAGCCCTTGATGCGTGCCGCACCGGTATTCCAGGTGGCAACGCGCCCGTCGGGGCCGAGCATGTAGATCGCATAGTCCGAGATCGCGTCGATCAACAATTCGAGGCGATGCAGGTCGATCGGCGTCTGCAATGGTCCGGCGGTCACTGGCATTTCAACAGGGCAGCGGCAAGATCGGGATCGGATGGCGTCGACTCTGGCTCCGGCCGGCAGGCTTCTGGTAAGCTCGCCGACATTGGGCCATAGCTTAAACGACGCCTCGCAACAAGGGTTGCAGTATGGTCAATCCGCAAGCAGCGTTTCTCGAAAGCACGGTTCTCCCAGCTTCGCTCGCCCTGCAGGTAATGGCGCAAGGCAGCCGCGACCGCGGCGGCGCATCCGAGGATCCGGGATCGGACCGCGCAACCGCCGGGCACGACGAGCTGCCGTATAAGGTCGAACTGTGGAACGAGGAGCGGACGGCCGTCGAACAGGTGCTTGCCATCACTGCCCACAGCAGCATCGGTTACGCCGCCTACCAGGCCGCCGCGCGAGAATATCCTGATCGCTATGTGACGTTGACCTACCGGCATCGGGTGCTCTCGCGGTGGAATGCACGGCGCTGACGCGCATCGGATGGTCACGATGCCAAAGACCTCTGCGCGGCCGCGGCCGCAGGAAACCCTGCCCTACCGGATCGAACTCTGCGGGGACGCCGATACGCGGCGCCGCATCCTCGCCCGCGCGGTAAGCCTCCAGCTCGCGCGCGCCATCTTTGCCAGCGCGCTCGCAGAAAACCCGCAGGGGCACATCACCTTGCGGCACGGCAACCGGGTTATCGCCGATTCGCGAGACCTCGCCACCGCCCCGGCGAACCGGGCCAGCGGCTGACACCGCATCTCGCCTGGGCGCGGATCCGCGCCCAGGCGAGATGCGGTGTCAGAGGCCCATGACCGCGCGGTAATGGCGGTAGAATCCGCGGATCGCGGTTTCGGTGACCGTATGCGGCGCATCGGCGACGTCGCGGCCGCCCATTTCGACCAGACACGCGGCGTCTTCGTCGGCGGCGATCCCGGCCTGCGACAAAATCATCGCCTCGCCGTCGTCGGCCGAGACAAAACCGCCGGGCCCGAACAGGTTGGCCTGCCGGAGCCGCCGCTCGGTCATCTCGGGCGGGTCGTCGGCATAGCCGAAATGGGTCCACACCAGATCGAAGCTCTGCGCATCGAGCGGCACGATCTGCCGCATCGCCAAGCCGTTCGACTGCTGCTGGACGATCAGGTTCGGCCACAGCGTCTGCATCACCACCGTCGCCTCGCCAGGGAACTCGCGCACCGGATCGATCAGGCGCGGGTCGGCGAGCCGCAGATCCTGGCGGAACGCGGTCATCTGCGCCGTCGCCTCGTTGGCCTTCTGCTCGGCGCGCCGGTTGACCAGCACGCCGTGGCGGCCGGTCTCGTCCATCTCGACCGCCGATTGCTGATCCATCCGGAACAGGCCGAACGTCACCAGAAAGACATGCAAAAGGCTGGCGTGGTAGGGGTCCTTGATGTTTTCGAACATGAGCTTCCAGTTGCTCGGCAGGCGCTGGCGCTGATAGCCCAGCACCTTGAGCGCGCGGCCGTCGAACACGCGGTCGAAATAGCCGAGCATGTTGGGGCCGAGATAGTCTTCGAACGTCTCGTTCGGCTGGCTGAAGCTGGCGAAGACGACACCGTGCCGGACCGTCACCGCGAGGCTTTCGAGCCCGTGCTCCTCGATGCGGAAATCGTCCGGCATCCCGCCCTGGCCGCGCAGCCCGCGGCGGAACGGCACGCCAATGAGCTTGCCTTCGAGGTCGTAGGTCCACTGATGGTAGGGGCAGGTGAATTCGCGCACGGTGCCGCGGTTGGCGGCGCAAAACTGCATGCTGCGATGGGCGCAGCGGTTGACCAGCACCCGGACCGCACCGTCGGCGCCGCGCACCGCCACCGTCTCGCGCGTGCCGAGCCGGCTGCGCACAAAATCGCCGGGATTGGGAAGCTCG
>JAFAWI010000489.1 GCA_019241915.1 Alphaproteobacteria bacterium | reverse complement strand
GGGGCCGCATCCCCGATTGGGACGCGGTGCAGGTTTCGATCTCGCCGCATTTGCCGCAGCACGCCGGCGCCACCTTTGGCGCGCTGGCTGCGGCCGAGGGCAAGGAGCCGCTCGATGCGGTCTGCGATTTTCTGGTCGCCGACCAGGGTGCGACCCGGGTGCTGATCACCTCGATCGCCGAGGACGACATCCGCACGATCGTGCGGTCGCCGAGGGCGCTCGTCGGCTCCGACGGCAATTGCGTCGCCGATTACGGCACCGTCGCTCAGGGCATGCCGCATCCGCGCTTCTACGGCACCTTCCCGCGCATCGTCTCGCGTTATGTCGGCGAGGAGCGCCTGTTGCCGCTCGAAGCCGCGATCCGCAAGATGACCGGCGCCACCGCCAGGGCGCTCAAATTGCGCGACCGCGGCCTGCTGCGTGAAGGCTGGTGCGCCGATGTCGCGATGTTCGATCCGGCCGATTTCCGCGACCTCGCGACCTATGCGGACCCGCACCGCTATCCGAGCGGGGCGCGCACCAGCATCATCGTCAACGGCGTGCTGGTTGTCGACCGGGCGCGGCACACCGGCGCGACGCCCGGTCGCGTGCTGCGCCGCGCGCCCGACGGCAGCGTCGGCTGACCCGGCGGCAACGTGCTGGACAGGCGAAAGCCGGTTCCTTTATTAAGGCGCCTCGCCGGTGCGCCCAGGTAGCTCAGTTGGTAGAGCAACGGACTGAAAATCCGTGTGTCGGTGGTTCAATTCCGCCCCTGGGCACCACCAATCTTCCGGGTGGCGGCCCCGCGCACCCTAGGCTTGCGAACGGAGACGCAACGATGACATTGCGCTCGGCCTGCCTGATCGCTGCGGTCCTCGGCCCCATCGGCTGCGGCGGTCCCACGTTGGCGGCCGACGCAGATCTGCAACTGCTGCATCCGGCGCCCGAAATCGCCGCAGGCGGGACGGTGGTGCTGCGCGGCACCGCCGCGCCGACCCGGCCGTCAAATGCGCTGGAACCTGCCGTCGCTGTGCCGTCGAGGGCCGAACCCAACGCCGCCCCCGCTCCGGTTTTTCCGCCAGCCGGCTCGAACCCGACCGGCTTTGACCGTCGTTTCGATACAACCGGGATCAATCGCCAATTCGACAACACTTACGACAGGACCGGGTTCGACCGGAATTTCGACCGCACCGGGCTCAGCCGCTAGGATCGAGCCACGAGGCGGTTGCGCCCGCTTGCCCCCGGGCCGATGACCCGCGGGGCGACGCTTGGGCTTGCTATTCGGCGGCCTGCGGCATCCGCTTGAGGTCGGTCGAGTATTTGAGGTGGACCGGCGCATCGACCTCGAACGGGCTGCTGAGCCCCAGTTCCTTGCCGATCTCGCGCATCGCCGGCATCACCTCCTGGCCCATCAGCCGGATGCAGGTGCGCGCATCCTCGTCGCTGACCGTGCCGTCATTGCCCCAGAGCGCGTAGATGCCCGGCCGCGTCTCTTCCAGCACCCGGCGCAGCTTGGGAATGACTGTCTTGGGTGTGCCGTAGAAGATGCGGCCGTCGGCGACCTGCTGCTCAAAGGTCGGCCGCCCGCGCGGGCTGACCGCGCGGCCGACCGCGAACTCGACAAACTGCCGCCGGTGCTCGGGCGAGAAATAGCCCGACGGGCTCGACCAAACCGGATGCGCGAGACCGGTGAACTCGCCCTGCATCCAGAGGAACTGACGGGCGTTCTTCTCGGCCTTTTCGTCGGTGTCGGAGACGTGCACCTGCTGCAGGTAGCCGTGGTTTTCGGGGCCGGCGGTGTAGCCGGCTTCCTCTGCCGTCGCGTCGTACAGCTCCCAGATCTTCTTGGTCGCCTCGATCGAGGTGTTGAGCGCGATGTAAGGATAGCGTTGCTTCGCCGCCCAGATGATCGTTTCGCGGCTGAGCACGCCCGGGATCCAGACGCGCGGGTAGGGTTTTTGCAGCGGCACCGCCCATGGGTTGACGACCCGGTGCAGATAGTGCGTGCCCTCCCAGCGGAACGGGCCCTGCCGGCTCCAGGCGGCGACGACGAGGTCGTGCGCCTCTTCGAAGCGCTCGCGGTTGAAGGCCGGGTTGACTCCAGTCGCGAGCTGCTCCTGACCGCCGCCGCGGACAAACCCCGATACCAGCCGGCCCTTCGAGATCATGTCGATCATCGCCAGTTCTTCGGCGAGCCGCACCGGGTTCTCGGCCAAAGGCAGCGGGTTGCCGAGCAGGACGATCTTCGCCTTCTTGGTTACCGCCGCGAGGATCGACGCGAAGATATTGCACTTGGCCTGCATGCAGAACGGCGCGTTGTGGTGCTCGTTGAGCATGAAGCCTTCGATGCCTTGCTCCTCGGCGTAGATGTAATGCTCGAGGTATTGGTTATAGAGCCGGCTGCCGGCCACCGGATCGAAGTGCTTGTTCGAGAACATCAGTGCCGTGTGGCCGACGTCGAGCCCGATATCGGACGGATAGGCCGACATCGGCTGTTCGGTGAAGTACATCACATGCATGGTGTGTCTCCTTTCGCCCTGCGGCGCTCAGTTCTCGTCGATAAATCCGGTGACCAGCCGGGCGAGCTCGTCGGGCTTTTCCATGTCGGCGCAATGCCCGCACGCGGCCAAGGTCTCAAAGCGCGCCTTGGGCAGCGCCTTGGCATAAAGCTCGCCCGCGCTCTTCGGTACGATCCGGTCGTCGTCGCCCCACACGACGAGAGCCGGCGCGCGCACGCCGCCGAGCAAATGCGTCAGCGTCGGGTTGTACATGTACGGCTTCCAGGCGATGCGGAAGCTCATTTCGCGGCACAAATCCCAATCGACCAGCTGGTCGGTCGAGACCTCGCCGTAGTTGCGCTCGAACGCCTTTGGGTCGTGGAACCCGGCCTGGGCGTAGTCGATGTAGCTGACGATCGCCTGGTCCATAATGTCGCCATCGGGCGGCTTCAGCCCCATCGCCCCGACCAGCACCAGACGGTGGAAGTCGCGCGGTGCCAGCGCTGCCATCTCCGCCGCGATCCAACCGCCGAAGCCGAGGCCGACGAGGCTCGGCCGCTCGACGCCGAGCTCGGCCAGGAGCCACTGATAGAGCGCGGCGAGGTCGCGCGGATGGCGCAGCCACGGCGCCCGCTCCGATTTGTCGCCGAACCCGGGGTGGTTGGGGACGATGACGTCGAACCGCGCCGACAGCGCCTCGTAAAACGGCAGCTTGTCGAGCGTGCCGATGTCGTGGTGCAGCACCAGCACCGGCCGCCCGCCGCCGCCGCGGCCGATGCGCAGCTTCAGCCCGCCCAGATCGATATGCTGCTCGCTCCAGCCCGCCATCGCACTTCCCTCGCTGACTGATGATAAGGTTAGCCATCCTTTTCCGGCCGCCGCAACCGCAGCGCATGCAGGGCGGCTTGCGCGGCGCTCAACCCTCGGCCAGTCCGCCCGCCGCATCGATGAGCCAGTCGATGAGCCAGCCGGCATAGGAACGCCGCAGCAGAATGCGGTAGCGTGGCGTGTCGTCGAGCTGGTCGAGGATCACCGGCACACGGGCGAGCAGTGTCTGTGCGCAGTCGCCGGGGGCGAAGGCGCGCGGATGCAGGTCGATGCCGCAGCCGGCCGCCAGCAGCGC
>JAFAWI010000396.1 GCA_019241915.1 Alphaproteobacteria bacterium | reverse complement strand
CCAGAAGCGGAGAGGACGACATGTTCTCTTAATTCCGGTCCCGTCTCCCCTGCGGGCCCGGATCTCCCCCAAGCGCTTCTGACAAGCTGGCGCCCGGTGTTCCCCCCACACCGGGCGCTATTTGTTGCACGCAGCCACGGGTTGTTGCGCTCAGCCAGGGGGCCAGCAGTGCCGTTTCGGTATAGGCACCGGCCTTGCATTGCACGGGTGCAGACGCCGCAGCTGTGGCAAAACCCGCTTCGCCATCAAAGGACCCGTCGATGACGGTTGAGGTCGCCTCCCGGCTCGTAGACCTGGATATCGAGTGGTCGAGCGCCGAGTTTCTCGACGTGCCGCTTGCCGACGGACTGGTGCTGCGCGGTCTCGTCTGCCGGTTGGCGACAAGCCAGTGGCAATGGAGCGTCATCTCGCTCTATGGCGACCGTGGTGAGCTGATCTGCAGCGGCACGGCGCGGAGCGCCGCCGCCGCGCACCGCACGGTGGCGTCGGAAATCTCCAAGTGCGTCGAGGACCCGACGGCGTGACCTCTGTTCTGCGGCGGCTGCCGCCTGCGCCAGTCTGCTGCGGGGCGGTCGCCACGGTGTGAACTTGCGGCTCCGTCCTCTATTCGCCGGATGCGCCTGATTACCTGGAACATCAATTCGGTGCGGCTGCGCGCCGAGAATGTCTGCCGGCTGCTCGCCGAGGCAAGGCCGGACATTCTCTGCCTCCAGGAAACCAAGACACCCAACGAGCTGTTCCCGCGCGATCCCTTCCATGCGCTCGGCTACGAGCACATCCATATGCACGGGATGAAGGGTTACAACGGAGTCGCGATCCTCGCGAAGCACCCGTTTCCGAGCGTCGCGACGCGCGCCTGGTGTGACCGCCGCGACTGCCGGCATGCGATCGCCGAGCTGCCCGGCGGGATCGAGCTGCACAACATCTACGTGCCCGCCGGCGGCGACATTCCGGACCCTGACGAGAACCCGAAATTTGCGCACAAGCTGCGCTTTCTCGACGAGTTGACCGAATGGTTCGCGACGCATGACCGTGCGCGCAGCGCAATTGCGGTGGGCGACCTCAACATCGCGCCGCTCGAGCACGACGTCTGGTCGCACAAGCAGCTGCTGAAGGTGGTCAGCCACACGCCGATCGAGGTCGAGAAGCTCGGCGCATTCCAGGCGGCCGGCGGCTTTGTCGATGCGGTGCGCTATTTCGTGCCGTCGGACGAGAAACTCTACACCTGGTGGAGCTATCGCAACCGCGATTGGGCCGCCTCGGACCGCGGCCGCCGGCTCGACCATATCTGGGTGACCCCGGCGCTGGTCGATGGGCTCAAAAGCGCGCGGGTCTTCCGCGAAGTGCGCGACTGGGACAAGGCCTCCGACCACGTCCCGGTGATGATCGAGTTCGACCTGTAGAGTGTAGGGCGGGTAATGCCAACGTAGCCGCCGCCTCGACTTCCAAGCCGCAAAAGCGCCGCGGTTTTCCGCCTCACGCTCGGTAGAGGTGATACCGCCCCTCGGCCACCCCGTTTGGCAATGGAATCGGCATCAAACCGGCGCCATCCATCGCCTGCTGCGTCGCTAATACCCCTCCCGGGCATAAGAGCGGCACGATCAGTGGCCGCAGCCCGGCGGCGAGCTTACGATTGGAGGCGGCGTCGCCGGTCCCGGCGTCGAAATGCGCCAGCACAACCTTCCCACCCAACATCTCGCGCGCCGCCGGCAGCGTTTCGAACATGTCGCCAAGCAGGAGCTTGTCGGCGGGCGGGATGCAGTCGGGATGCGCGGCGACCCGGCGCTCACAGACATAGATGTCGCGGTCGGGAAACAGCTCGCGCAGATGATCGTAGGTGCGGCCGTTGCCGAGCCCCAGCTCGAGCATCGGGCCCACGAGCCCGGCGATCAGCTCGGCGGCGTGGTCGAGGCAGGCGCGCTGGGCTTCGAGCCGGCGGATAAAGCTGTCGAGCCGGCTCACGCGTCCGGGGATGTTGAGCCCATGGTCATTCCGCGGCGGCGGACATCCGCGCGCGCAGCTGGTTGACTTCGTTGCGCGCGGCCTGCAGCTGGCTGTTCATCGCCTGCACCCGGTGGGCCAGCTCCTGCATGATCGACACCGCCATATTGGGGAACTCGCGCACCATGCGCATGAACGGCTCCTTGGCGATGCGCAGCGCCACCAACCGGCCCTTGGCCCGCACCGTGGCGTTGCGCGGCGCGTTGCACAGAATGGCCATCTCGCCGACGATCTCGTTGGCGCCGAGTGTGGCCACGGTAACGGGTCCTGCCGGGCCTTCGAGCACGATGTCCGCCGCGCCGTCGATGATCAGATAGGCAGCGTCACCCGGATCGCCCTGACGGCAGACGATCTTGCCGTCGTCGAACCCGACACGTTCGCTCATAAACGCGAGCAGCTTCAGCTTTGACGACTCCACCTCGGCAAAAAACGGCACTCGCCGGAGTACCTCGTATTCCTGCTGCAGACTCACGTGCGGCCTCCCAATGTCACGGCGCTTCGCGCTCTCTTGCAAATTTCGACGCCAGCTCGTTGTCGTCTCATTCCGCTGCCATCAACAGGGTGGTGAGCGAATCCTTGTGGTCGAGCTCGGCGAAACGGCCCTGCTCCTGCAGCTTTCCGCCGCTCATGACCAGGACGCGGTCGAAGTTGCGCGCGAGCGTGGCGCGGTGCAGCGCCCAGATCAGGCAGCGCCCGGCGAACTCACCAAACAGCCCGTCCATCACCTTGGTCTGCGCCTGTCCGTCAAGCGCGGAAGTCGCCTCGTTGAGAATCATCAAATCGGGGCGTTTCAAGACGCCGCGCGCCAGCGCCGCGCGTTGGCGCTGACCCAACGAGAGCCGCGAACCGGCGGTGCCGACATTGTGATCGAGACCGACATCGATCACCGAAGTGTGCAACTCCAGCTCGTGGAGCAGCTCGCTCAGCACCTCGGGCACCCGCGTCGTCGCGTCCGCCTCGCCATAGGCGATCTTGCCGAACAGGATGTTGTCCTGCACCGATGCCGCGGCGTTGTACTGCTCGGGGTCGAAAAAGCCGATCTGGCCGCGCGCTTCCTCCGGCAGGTCCGCCCGGAAAGCGCGGCGCGCCTCGAGGAGCCGCTCTTGCATGCGCGCATCGAGCACGTCGAGACGGTGGCGCGCCGCCACCAGCTTGAACGGCAGCGACAGCAGACGGAGCCGTTGCTCCTCGCTCAGCGTCTTGAGGTCGTTGTTGTCGATGGCGCCGAGGATCGTCTTGAACTCTGGCAGGTCGGTCGCGCCGATAAAACTGTACTGCTCGAAGAAGGGATGGTCCGCCGGCAGATCGGCAAAAATCTCGGTCATCGTCGCCGCGACGTCGCGCCCGGCCTCAATCAGGTCTTCGGTGAGGCCGACCTTGTCGAGCACCTGCAGCACGTATTTGTTGGTGGACAGCGCATCGAACTCGAATACCGGCCCGACGGGCGTGCCGAACAGCAGATTCTCCGCGACACTGGCGTTGCTGTTGTAGCGATCGAGGTCGTAGGTCTCGACCAGGTTCGTGATACCGTCGCGCACCAAGCGCTGCGCCAGCGCCTGGCGCGCTTCGAGCAGGCGCGCGGCCAGCTCGGGGCTGGTATCGGGATCGACCTGGCCGCGCAGCCCGAACCCATACACATCCTCCTCAAACCCGAGCCGGCCGAGCACTTCGGCGATGCGCAGCGACAGCTCGTGCGCATCGGCGACACCGGCGCCCTGGTAGTCGATCCAATCGGCGCCGATGTCAAAATCGATGTTGCCGGCGTGCCGGGCCTCGGCCAGCTGCTTGGCCCGCTTCTTTGCGGTCTCGTCGCCGTGATCGGCCGGGAGCACTGGATAATGGCGCAGCCCCAGCAGCAGATTGTCGCGCAGCGTGCCAGTGAACAGATAGGGCGTCGCGCTGACATAACCGATACGTCGCCCGACGACGGCGAGCGGCAGTTCCGCGACATCGGCGCCGCCGACCGTGATCCGTCCGGCCGACGGGCGCGCGAGCCGGGCCAGCAGTAACGCCAGCTCATCCTTGCCGCTGCCGCTCTGGCCAATAATCGCGACATGCTCGTCAAGGCCGAGCGTAAAGCTGACGCCATCGACGAGCCGGCTCTTGTCGTCGCCCGACAGCGACAGGTTGGCCACCGCCAGCTCGCCGCTCAAGTGCGGAATGGTTTCCGGCTCGGCCAGCAGAAGCTCGGCGTCGACCATGTTGGCCGGGTCGAACTGCTCGACGATCTGGTCGTAGGTGAGCCGCGAGTTCTGGTTGTTCTGGTAGAAGTCCAGCAACTCCTTCCACGGCGACGCCAAGTCCTTGTACGCCGCGAGCACGGCGACCAGCGCACCGAACGAGAGGTTGCCGCGGATCACCAGGTAGCCGCCGATCGAGAAGAAGAAAAACGGCGTCAGCTGGCCGATAAAATTGTTGAGAAATTTGACGAAAAACTTGCGCCGATAGATCTCGAACCGGATGTCGTAGATCGTTCCGAGCAGATGCGCGAAGTGGCTGAGCTGGAATTTCGCCGTGTCGTTTGCCTGGATTTCGCCGAGTCCGGCCGCGGTCTCCTGCACCCGGTCGGCGACCATGCGCACCGTGCGGATGCGGGTCTTGCCGAGCTGGTTCACCTTCCGCTGCAGCTTGGGGATGATGTAGCCCTGGATCGGGTAAAGCGACACCGCCGCCGCCCCGAGCATCGGGTCCTGGACGAACATGAAAAAGATGATCGTCAGCAGCTGGCCGCCCTGGAACAGCGGCAGCACGAAAGCGTCGCCGATAAAGCCGCCGAGCTGCTCGCACTCGGTCGTGATCATCGGGATGATCTGCGCCGACGACATCTTTTGGAAATAGCTCGGCGGGAACCGCATCAGGCGCTGGTACAGCGCATAGCGGAAACGGCGCAGCATGCGCTCGCCGAGCTGCCCCTTGAGCGTATTGATGTAGTACTTGAACCCGCCGTTGACGAAGACCAGCGCGAGGAACACCCCGCACAGGGTCATCAGGTACGGTACCTGCTCCAGTTCCAAGCCGAACAGCGGCTGCGGGAAGTGCTTGCCGCCGATCGCGTGGTTGACGATCGTCTTCGGCAGGTCGAGCGAATAGTAAAGAAACGGAAACGAGATCAGGGTAAGGATCAGCAGCAAAATCTGTTGCTTGAGACTGTGCCGCAGAATGAAACGATAGACGCTCGGCTCGATGCTGTCTTCGATCGGCGGGGTCGGTTTCGGCGGCGTTTCGCGTGACATCGGCTCCGCCACGGAAGCGGCCGCCCGCGGCGGAACCCGCGGTGGGCCTCCTGCCGCGCTTACCTGATCGGCGACCGCAGCCATCGACTTCACCGGCTCGACGTTGCCGAAAAGAGGATTTCGCCGGTGCGAGCCCGGCATGTCATGATGCGCCTGCCCGGCAGCAACGGAGGCGCCGCATGCCGCCACGGCGCGACCACAACCGCGTATTGATCTACAGCCACGATAGTTTTGGTCTCGGTCATTTACGCCGCTGCCGCGCGATTGCTCATTCGCTCGTCGAAGCCGACCCTTCCGTTTCGGTGCTGATCCTATCGGGATCGCCGATCATCGGCAGCTTCGATTTTCGTTCGCGGGTGGATTTTGTGCGGATTCCGGGCGTAATCAAGCTGCGCAATGGCGAATACGTGTCGCTGTCGCTGCATATCGACATCGAGGAGACGTTGGCGATGCGCTCCTCGATCATCCGCCACACCGCCGACATTTTCGACCCCGACCTGTTCATCGTCGACAAGGAACCGTTGGGGCTGCGCGGCGAGGTGCGGCCGACGCTCGACCTGCTGCGCGAGCGCGGTGCGGCGCTGATCCTCGGTTTGCGCGACGTGATGGACGACCCCCTAGCGCTCGAAAGCGAATGGGAGCGCAAGAACGCCGTGCCCGCGCTGAGCGCGTATTACGACGAGCTGTGGGTCTATGGCCTGCCGCAGATCTGCGATCCGCTGGCCGGCATCGACCTGCCGGCCAGCGTGCGCCGACGTATGGTCTATACCGGTTATCTGCGGCGCCGGGTCGGCGAGGCTGCGGCGGCGAGCGCCGACCGCAGCGGGCTGCCTGGCGGCGATTTCCTGCTCGTCACCGCGGGCGGCGGCGGCGATGGCGACGACATCGTCGACTGGGTGCTGGGCGCCTACGAGCACGATCCCGGCGGACTGCCGCCGGCCCTGATCGTCTTCGGGCCGTTTATGGTGCCCGAGCGGCAAGCCGCCTACGACGCGCGCGCCTCCCGGCTGCATAAGGTGCGCGCAATCACCTTCGATGCGCATCTCGAGGCGCTGATGGCGCGTGCGAGCGCGGTTGTGGCGATGGGCGGCTACAACACGTTCTGCGAAATCCTGTCATTCGACAAGCCGGCGCTGATCCTGCCGCGCACGGCGCCGCGGCTCGAACAGTATATCCGCGCGCGGCGCGCCGCCGAGCTCGGGCTCACCGCGATGCTGACCGACGACTGCGCGTGCGACCCGCTGCGCATGGCCGCCGCGCTGTTGCAGCTCACACAACAGGCGCCCCCCTCCGCGGTGGTGGTGCCCGGACTGCTCGACGGCATGGCCAACGTCAACAAGCTGGCACTCAAATGGCTAAGCCGCGGGCGCCATCCGCGTTTTGGCGACCGGTTGCGGCGGAATGCCTGAGAGGGCCGGTATGGGCCGTTCCGCGGGACGCGTGGCCTTTATCCTGAAAGGCTATCCGCGCCTTTCGGAAACCTTTATTGCGCAGGAAATTCATGCGCTCGAGCGCCGCGGGCTCGATATCGCGATCGTCTCGCTGCGCCACCCCACCGACAAGACCATGCACCCGGTTCACCGCGAGATCGCGGCGCCGCTGCTCTATCTTCCCGAATATCTGGGGCGCGAGCCGGTGCGCGTGTGGCGCGGCTGGCGCGCCGCGCGGCGGCTGCCCGGATATGCGGACGCCCGCCGCACCTGGTGGCGCGATCTGTTCCGCGATCCGACGCCGAACCGCATACGCCGTTTTGGCCAGGCGCTGGTGCTGGCCGCCGAGCTGCCGGCGGATATCGGGCGGCTGCACGCGCATTTTCTGCACACCCCGGCCTCGGTAGCGCGATATACCGCCTTGATGACCGGGCGCGGCTGGAGCGTCTCGGCGCACGCCAAGGACATCTGGACGACACCGGACTGGGAGAAGCGCGAGAAGCTGGCTGCGGCCGACTGGGCGGTTACCTGCACCGCTGACGGCCGCGCGCACCTGGCGGCGTTGGCCGCCGATCCGGGCGCCGTTGCCTTGTGCTACCACGGGATCGACCTGGGACGTTTTCCGCCCGCGCCGCCGGGGCGGGACGACAATGACGGCAGCGATCCGGCGCGTCCGGTGGTGTTGCTGTCGGTCGGTCGCGCGGTTGCCAAAAAGGGCTATGACGATCTGCTCGCCGCGCTCGCCCTGCTGCCGCCGGAACTGCCGTGGCGGCTGGTCCATATCGGCGGCGGCGCGCTGACCCACCGGCTCCAGCGGACGGCCGCGGCACTGGGGGTTGCGGGGCGCATCGACTGGCGCGGCGCGCGGCTGCAACCGGAGGTGCTCGCCGCCTACCGCGAGGCCGATCTGTTCGTGCTCGCCGCCAGAATCGCCGCGGACGGCGACCGCGATGGGCTGCCCAACGTGCTGGTCGAGGCGCAAAGCCAGCGCCTGGCGTGTGTCGCCACACGGCTGTCGGCGATCCCGGAACTGATTGCGGACGGCGACAGCGGGCGGCTCGTTGCGCCCGGCGATCCGGCGGCGCTCGCCGCCGCGATCGCCCGCTTGATCCGCGACCCCGGAATGCGCGCGCGCTTCGCCGCCGCGGGCGAAGCGCGTGTCCGCGCCCAATTCGACTCCGATGCGGCGATCGATGCCCTGGCGGCCCGCTTCGGCCTGGCGCCGACCGCAGCGGCGCAACCGCGGCCGCGACGCGCCTTGGTCGATGCTTGCTGAGCGGCGGGCCAGTATGCGGCGGTAGCGGGATGGCGGCGGCACAATACGATTTCCTGACGCTGGGCGAGACGCTGATCCGGCTGTCGCCGCCGGGGGCGCAGCGGCTCGACCAGGCGCGGCTGTTCGAGGTCGGCATCGGCGGAAGCGAACTGAATGTCGCCTGCCTGCTGGCTCGGCTCGGGCGGCGCACGGCCTGGGTGTCGCGGCTGACCGAAGGGCCGATCGGACGCATCGTCGAAGGCGAGGCACGGCGGCACGGCGTCGACATGAGCCTGGTGACCCGGGTCGAGGACCGGCAAGGGCTGATGTTCTTCGAGGCCGGGCCCGCACCGCGCAACGCGCGCGTCATCTACGACCGCAAGAACTCGGCCGCCGCGGGGATGCGGCTGGACGACGTCGACTGGACGGCACTGGTGGCGGCGAGCCGGCGCATCCACCTCTCGGGCATCACGCCGGCGCTGAGCGCGACATGCAAAGCGCTCGTGCTCGAGGTCGC
>JAFAWI010000052.1 GCA_019241915.1 Alphaproteobacteria bacterium | reverse complement strand
GTGGGGGGTGGCGATGTTTTCAAACCAGGAATTGGGGCAATTTGTCGAGGTCGGAAATCGGCTTATCGACCTATACGTTCGGCGTGCGCAAGCGTGCGGCCAGGAGGATTGGCATCGACTCCGCGTGTTGGAGCGCGAAATTGCGCGAGTAAGTCCTTGGCCCCAGGACTATCGAAGTGCCCCTCAGACAGGTGCACGCCCCGAACCGCGCGTAGGCTGTTAGGTCTAGGGTCCGTACTCAATTGGGATTCTCGGCGGGTAGGATTTGTGATTCAAGCTTCCAAACGGGGGGGCTTGGATGGCAAAGCAGCTTTACTGGTTGAGCGATGAGGAGTGGGCGCGGCTGGAACCGTTGCTGCCGCGAGGCCGGCGTGGCGCACATCGGGTCGATGACCATCGGGTGATCAGCGGCATCCTGCACATGCTGCGCTCTGGCGCGCGTTGGCGCGATTGCCCGGCCGAATATGGTCCGTACACGACCGTCTATAACCGGTTCAACCGCTGGAGCCGCCAGGGCATCTGGCTGGGGATGTTCGAGGCGATCACCGGTCGGACGGCTGTCATCGGCACAGCCTCGATCGATGGCTCTCATGTAAAGGCGCACCGCTCGGCGGCCGGCGGAAAAGGGGGGACTTCGAGCAAGCCATCGGACGCTCGCGGGGCGGTCGCACGACCACCCTCCACGCGCTGACTGACGACGTCGGGCGGCCTCGTGTGCTGCTGCTCGCACCGGGAAACCAGCACGATGTCACAATGGCCGAGGAGCTGGTTCGGCTGGCCGGACCGATTGCCAGGCTGATCGCCGACAAGGCCTACGATACCAATAAGCTGCGCCGCTTTCTGGCCGAGCAGGCGATCGATGCGATCATCCCTTCGGTGGCTCGCCGCAAACCGCTGATCCCTCATGATCCGCTGGTCTACCGTCAGCGCAACCTGATCGAGCGAATGTTCGGACGGCTGAAGGACTTCAGACGCATCGCCACCCGCTACGACAAGCTCGCCCGCAACTTCCTTGCTGGCATCATCCTCGCCGCCATCCTGATCTGGTCGCTCAATTGAGTCCGGACCCTAGGCTGGGCTACCGGCGCCGCTTCGCGGCGGCCTCCATCGACGCGGCCGCGGTGGCGATGTCGCGCGGGTAGGTGCGCAGGCACGGCAGCACCACAAGACCGGCCGTAGCCATCGGCAGCAGGGCCAGCAAAAACGTCCACATCAGCCCGTGGTCGCCGCCCCCGAGCCAGCCCGATACCGCACCGAACAGTAGCGGCGAGCAGCCGTCGGAGGTGGTGCGCAGCGCGGTGCGAATGCCCTCGGCGCGGCCCCACAACCGCGGATGGACGATGTCGAGCAGCGAGGCGTCAATCGGGGCGCTCGCCGCCGACATCGCCGCCATACCGATGGCGATCATGACGATGCCGACCCAGCCGTTGGTGATGGCCAACCCCACCGCGAAGAACGGCAGCGCCAGAACCAGCGCGCCGAGCGGCACGATCATCCGCGCGTTGAGATGGCCGCGGCCGAACAGCCACTCGGCAAGCCGGCCGCCGCCGACCAGCCCGGCGACCGCACCCACACCGATAAGAAAGACGAGTCCGCTGATGACGCCGCGTGGCACGTGATAGTGCTGCGTGAAATAGATCATCCCAAACGCGCGCAGCCCGGCGAAGAAAAAGTAGACCATGGTCATCGCCGCGAGCAGCAGCCCATAGGTCGGCAGTCGGAACAGGTACGCCAGCGCCCGCCACCAGCTCCAGCGCGTCGGGTCGCGCCGGATGACCAGACCGGGCCGCGGCTCGATGTGGGCGCGCCGCACCTTCCGGTGCAGCGCCGACGGCCGCACCGGCGCGTCGGCGCGCGCGGCGCCGCGCTGACGCCGCGGGCGGGCGGCCGCTTCGACATCCTCTTCGCCGGGCCTCAGCCAACTCTGGCCGCCGCGCTGCGGCTCCGGCAGATAGCGCCAGATCACCCAGATCAACACGAGGCTCGGCAGCACCATGGCAAAGAACGACCAGCGCCAGTTGAGCAGGCTCGACACGATGCCGGACAGGAAAAACCCGCCACCGACGCCGACCATCTCGCCGGTCAGGATCAGCCCATAGATGCCGGCCCGCTCGCGCGCCGGAAAGTAGTCGCCGGTCAGCGAGGCGATCGACGGCCACGCCGCAGCGGTCACCGCGCCGAGAAACAGCCGGGTCACGATCAGATGCGTGTAGGTTGTCGCGGTACCGCTGACCAGCATCGCCACCGCCCACAACGCGACCGCCGCCATCAGGATCGTGCGGCGGTTGAGGCGATCGACAAGGATGCCCATCGGCATCGTCGTGGCGGCACCGGCGAACGACACTGCCGACAGCAGCAGCGCGGTCTCGGTGTTGTCGATCCGAAACGTCTGCTTCAGCTGGTCCGAGACCGCAGCGGCGGCGCCGAGCTCGCCCATTTCGAGCGCCAGGACGCCGGCCAGCACCGCGACGATCTGCAGCCGCGCCGGCCCGCCCGCTTCGTCGAGCAGGCGCTCTTCGACTTGTTCGACGATGCTCGGGGCGGCTGCCATTGCCAGACGCTAACGCCGGCGCCCGCAATCGTGCTCAGCCCGGGTCGAGCTTCATCATGTTCAGCGCCGCGGCGCGCGACGCCGCTGGCGTTCGTCAAAAGCCCCGCCGCGGCTCGCAGCAGAAGGGAGCGGTCAGCCCGCGGGGTCGCGAAGGTGAGACTACGGCCGCCAGACGGCGAAACACTTGTCCGAGTTGAAAATGTAGCTCTCGACGTAGTCGATGATCTCGGGATCGCGTCTCAATTGGTGCATCGCGCCGCCGAGCGTCACCCAGTTCAAGAACTCCTGCTGGCCGGCGTCTTCGATCTGTGCCGTGGTCAGCTCGCGCCAACGCGACTGCTTGCCGGACGACAATTCGTCAAAGCGCGCGCGGTCGCCGGCATTGTCCGGGTAAAGATAGTGGTTCTTCGGCGTCAGGAATGCGTGCGACCACGACGACGACGCGATTAGCGCCACGCGCCACGGGCTGTCGGAGAGTAGCCGCGCGATCGCTCCTCCAATATCAAAGCAGCGCCGTGGGTTGGGCCCCGGCGGATCGACCAGGTCGGGGTCGGCATCGCCGGTCAGGTGCGCGGTCGAGCCGCGCTTGGCGATGACCGACGAACCGTAGCAATTCACATGAAACGGCACGACCGGGTACGGGAAACCGTTCCGGTCGTAGTCGAGATACATCACCGTGTTGATAAAGGCGTGCGGCAGCCCGTTTTCGTAGCGCATCTTGTAGGCGTAGCTGACGTCGTAATCCTCGGCGATCAGCTTGGCCGCGAGATACGATGCGCCGGCCTTGTGGCCCTTGGTCTTGATGACCGTGTCCTTGCCCTCGCCCCAAACATTGGTGTTGCCCGCCATGTAGCGCGCGAACGGGTGGGACTCGGTCTCCTCCTGCAGGAAGACGCAGAATGACGGCACGCCTTCCTCACGGAAGTTTTCGTACTGGTCGTCGCCAAAGATCACGACAAAATCGGGCCTGAAGGCATCGATCGCCTTGCGCGCCTCGCGAAAGCCGTTGACCAGCCGGGCGCGGTGCTGCGCCGCCGCGGCGACCGGGTCTCTCCACTCCTCGCGCATCTGCGCCGGCCAGCTCTTCGGGTCCTTGACTTTCTCGGGCACCTGGTCGCTGTTGAGCGTGCGGTTCAAGAGAGACGCCATCTGCGCGTCGGGCTGGATCAGGCCGGGGTAATGCGTGACGCCGACACCGAGGATTTCGCCCATCGTCCACCTCCCTTAAGAGCAATTTGGCCAATCATAGCAGAGCCGGGCGCCGTTTCCGACTAGGGTCGCTACGATAGAGGAGCACGCGCCAAACAGGTCCTCGCGTCCTTCGAGGCTTTGCTGCGCAAAGCGCCTCAGGATGAGGAAGGTTAGTGCATGGCACAAATAACCTCCCTCATCCTGAGGTGCGACCACCGGGTTTGACCCGGTGGGAGCCTCGAAGGACGCAAGGAAGATCATCCAGCACCAGGAGGGAGAAATGCCGAGCTTCAGGCCCTCAGCCGATCTCGACATGCATTATGAGGTCGACGATTTCACCGACCCGTGGAGGCATCCGGAGACCGTCCTCTTGCTGCACGGCAATGCCGAGAGCGGGCTTGCCTGGTGGCGCTGGGTGCCGAAGCTGGCGCGCAACTACCGCGTCGTGCGCCCCGACATGCGCGGGTTTGGCAAATCGTCGCCGATGCCGCGCGACTTCCACTGGACGCTCGACCGGCTGATCGAGGATTTCTGCCTGTTGATGGACCATCTCGGCATCGCCCGGTTTCACCTGGTCGGCGCCAAGATCGGCGGCACGGTGGCCCGCGCCTTTGCCGCGCGGCGCTCGGAGCGGGTCACGACGCTGACCGTGGTCGGTTCGCCGCCGCCGTTCCGCGAGGAAGCCGCGAAGACTGTCGGCGCCACCATCAAGCTGTTCGAGGATTACGGGGTCGAGCACTGGGCGCGGCAGAATATGTCGAACCGGCTCGGCAGCGCCTTTCCGCAGGAAGGGTTCGACTTCTGGGTCAAGTACATGGCCCGCACCGCGCTGTCGACGCAGCTCGGCTTTATGCCGACGATCGCGATCGCCGACATCCGCGCCGACATCCCCAAGATCAAATGCCCGACCTTGGTGATCACCACGGAAGAAAGCGGGCTCGGTTCGGTCGACGCGATGCGCGAATGGCAGGTGCAGATCGCCGGCTCGGAGCTGGTGGTGTTCCCCGGCAATTCGTACCATGTGGCGGCCACCCACGCCGACCAGTCGGCCGACGCTACACTCGATTTCCTACAGCGGCGAGGCTGACCGGCCGCTCCTCGAGCCGTGAAACATGCCGGGCTCATCGGTGGGTGACCGCCGTCGAGGTCTGCGGCGCGCTCGGCAACGCGGAATACGGATTTCGCGGGGTTCTCGGCGGTATGCTCATCGGTGCGGTGCTGCCGCTCGTCGCTTTCCTTTCGCAATAAGCGTGCCCGGAGCCAGTAGGAGATACGGCCATGTACAAAGCCACAGCGGACAAAATCCTGGCGACCTCGATCATCGGCTCGCTGCCGCGGCCGGCCTGGCATACCGCTCAGCTCGGGCGGCGCAGCTTCCTGGAGGCGATGGTCAATGCACGCTGGCGCGAGCAGTACGAGGACGCGGTGTCGACCCATCTGCGCGCGCAGGAGGTGGCCGGGCTCGACATCTGCACCGACGGCGATGCGCATTACGACGAGGAGATCGGCGGCTGGAGCTGGCAAGCCTATCCGCTGACCCACATGGCCGGGTTCTCGCGCGACGCCAAGCTGACCGTGCCGGCGGTCAACCTTGCCGCGGTGCCGCGCGGGCAGATCCTGCACGACCAGTTGGAGGCGCGGGTGGTGCCGCGCATCACCGGCCCGCTCGGCCCCGGCGAGCTGCAGTATTCGGCGATGTGGAAGGTGGCGCAGCGGCTGACCCCGCGTCCGGTCAAGTTCGGCACGATCATGCCGGAGCTGCTCGCCGCCGCGGTCGAGGACGATTACTACAAGGACCCGGTCGAGCGCGTCTGGGCGTTCAGCGAGGCGATCAACCGGGAACTCAATGCGCTTGCCGACGCCGGCTGTCCGGTGATCCAGATGGAGGAGCCGCAAATCCACATGGTGCCGGCGCGCGGAAAACCGTTCGGGCGGCTGGACATCCCGGAACTGGTCAAGATCTTCAACAATACGGTAAAGGGACTGCGCGGCAAGACCGAGGTGTGGTGCCACACCTGCTGGGGCAATCCGGCGCAACAGCGCATCTTCCGCGACATCCAGAGCTATCAGCCGACCGTGGAAGCGCTCAACGCGGTCGACGCCGACGCGTTGACCTTTGAGACCTGCTCGTCCGGCACCGGCGACCTCGAAGCGATCGGCCGCATCGTGACCGGCAAAAAGGTGGTGATCGGCGTCATCGACCATCACACGCTGCAGATCGAGCGGCCCGACCAGGTCGCCGATATCGTGCGCAAGGCGCTGAAATACGTGCCGGCCGAGCGGCTGGTTATCTCGTCCGACTGCGGGATGGGCCGCGAGGGCATGAGCCGCCGCCACGCGCAGTACAAGATGGTGGCGATGGTGCTCGGCACAAACATCGTCAAAGAGGAGCTGGGCCTGCCGCCGGCCCAATGCCTGGCAGCCGACCCGCGCTATTCGCTGGCGCGGTGAGTGCGCCTCAATCCTCAGCCGAGCCGACCGTATCGGCCATTGTCGCATCGCGCGCGCCGAGCGGCTTCGGCCGGCCCTCGGTCGTGTCGCGCGCCGTCTGGTGCTCGGTCTCGGCGTTGAGCTTGCCGCCGATCAGCACGACAATGACCGACAGCCACATCCACATCATGAAGCCGATTAC
>JAFAWI010000027.1 GCA_019241915.1 Alphaproteobacteria bacterium | reverse complement strand
GCCGGCAGCGAGGTGCCGGTCATTCCGTTCCCCGGCGGCCCCCCCGGCGGCCCCTGGGCCGGCGCCTGGCCGTTGTAGCGTCGAGCGCGATCCCGCATGCGCATCACAGCGGTAGACGACATCGTCGCCCCGATCAGTTCGGCGATCGCCAATGCCTATATCGATTTCAGCAAGATGACCGCGAGCGTCGTCGCGGTCCACACCGACGTAACACGCGACGGCAGGCATGTCGTCGGGTTCGGGTTCAACTCGAACGGCCGCTACGCGGTGCAGGGCCTGTTGCGCGAGCGGTTCATCCCGCGGCTCGCCGAGGCCGATCCCGCCGACCTTGTCGATGAATCAGGGCTGATCGACCCGGCCAAGGCTTGGGCGGCGATGATGCGCAACGAAAAGCCCGGCGGGCACGGCGAGCGCTCGGTAGCGGTCGGGGTGCTCGACATGGCTTTGTGGGACGCCCGCGCCAAGGCCGAAGGCGTGCCGCTGTGGCGCCTCCTCGCCGACAAGTACCGTAGCGGCGAGGCCGACCCGCATGCCTGGGTCTATGCCGCCGGCGGGTACTACTACCCCGGCAAGGGGCTCGGCGCGTTGCAGGACGAGATGCGCCATTACCGCGACCTCGGCTACAGCTGCGTCAAGATCAAGATCGGCGGCGTGCCGCTCGCCGACGACATCGAGCGCATCGAAGCGGTATTGCAGATTGTCGGCTCCGGCGAAAACCTCGCGGTCGATGCCAACGGCCGTTTCAGCCCGGACGAGGCGGCGGTTTATGCCGACGCGCTCGCGCCCTGCAAATTGCGCTGGTACGAGGAGCCGCTCGACCCGCTCGATTATCAGGGGCACGCCGCGCTGGCCGAGCGCTACGCGCCGCCGCTGGCGACCGGCGAGAATTTGTTCTCGGTGCACGACGCGCGCAATTTGATCCGCCACGGCGGATTGCGGCCCGACCGCGACGTACTGCAGTTCGACCCGGCGCTGTCCTACGGCCTCGTCGAATATCGGCGCACGCTCGACATGCTGAAGCGGCACGGCTGGTCGCCGCGGCGCTGCGTGCCGCATGGCGGGCACCAGTTCGCGCTCAACATCGCGGTCGGGCTCGGGCTGGGCGGCAACGAGTCCTACCCCGACGTGTTCGCCCCGTTCGGCGGGTTCGCCGACGACTGCCCGGTCGAAAACGGGCTGGTGCGCCTGCCCGACATCCCCGGCGTCGGGTTCGAGGCCAAGGCGGCGCTGTACAAGGTGATGCGCCCGCTCGCGGCGTAAGCTCAGCTCACCTTGACCAGTTTCTGCAGGCTGCGCAGGCCCGGCGGAAGTTGTTCGCCGCGGGCGCGGGCGCGGCGGCCCCAATTGGTGAAGGAGACCTCGCCGACATAGATGTCGCCGCGCGAGTCGACGGCGATGCCGTGCGGCGAGACGAACTGGCCGGTGTCGAGCCCGGCATGGGCGTGGCCGAGCCGCGCCAGCAATTCTCCCGAATGGCTGTAGATGCTGACCCGCGGCCCGCAATTCGGCAGGTCGATATTGACCGCCATGTCGGGCCCGATCTCGCCGATATACATGCGGCCCTGCTTGCCGGGTTCGAGATAGAGCCCGGAGGGGCGGTGCATGTTGTTCCATTGTCCGGCGTATTTGCCGTTGCCGTCGAACACCTGCACCCGGTGGTTTTCGCGGTCGGCGACAAACACCCAGCCGTCCAGGTCGCAGCAGATATTGTGGGCGATGTTGAATTGGCCGGGGTCGGTGCCCGGCTCGCCCCACGACATGACCAATTTGCCGCCGACCGTGTATTTGTGGACTCGCGAATTGCCGTAGCCGTCCGACACATAGACGTGGTCGCATTCGGGCGACAAGGCGGTGTGCGTGCAGCGGTGAAACGGGTCGCCCGACATATAGGGCGCCGGCTTGCCGGGCACGCCCAGTGTCAGCAATACCTTGCCGTCCAACGTGCATTGGCGGACCGTGTGGTCGCCGTCGTCGGTCAGCCAGAGCGTCTCGTCCGGCGCCATGTGCACGCCATGCGGCCGCACGAAGACGCCCTCGCCCCAGGAGCGCAGGAAATTGCCGTCGCGGTCGAACACGCACATCGGGTGCTTGCCGCGGTTGAAGGCGTAGACGTTGTCGTTCTTGTCGACGCCGACCGCGGCGACGTCGGCGTTGAACTCCATGCCTGGCGGCAGCTTGGCCCAGCCTTCGGTGACCTCGTAGCGATACCCGTCGGTGCCCAAGACGACCGCCATGCGCCTTACTCCTCCGCTAGATGTTTTCATGATTATAGTTGGCTACCCTCCGCCGTCATATCAGCGAAGGCTGGTATCCAGCGCTGGGTGGACCCCGGCCTCCGCCGGGGTGACGAGGAGAAATATCTTCGGCTCTGTGGCGGGTGCGGCAATGGCTAGGCTCAGCGTCAACCTCAACAAGATCGCGCTGTTGCGCAACTCGCGGCGCACTGGCGTGCCGGATGTGTGCGAATTCGCCGGGCTCGCGTACGAAGCGGGCGCGCAGGGCATCACCGTGCATCCGCGGCCCGACGAGCGCCATATCCGCGGCAGCGATGTGCCGGCATTGGCCGCACTGATGCAGGATTGGCGGCCGGCCTGCGAACTCAATATCGAAGGCTATCCGGACGAGCGGCTTTTCGCGATTTGCGGCGAGGTGCGGCCGGAGCAAGCGACGCTGGTGCCCGACGGACCGGGGGTGTTGACGTCGGAAGAGGGCTGGAAGCTCGACAATCGCGACATGCCGCTGGTCGTTGACGCGGTGGCGCGGCTCAAAAGGCTCGGGGCGCGGGTGATCCTGTTTATCGATCCGGATCCGTCGGTCATCAAGCGCGTGCCCGGCAGCGGGGCGGATGGGGTAGAAATCTACACCGGCAGCTATGCCGATGCGTTCCGCCATGGGAACGCAGCAAAGATGCTCGACGCCTGCGCCGCGACGTCCGCTCGTGCGGGGGAGCGCGGGCTGGTGGTCAATGCCGGGCACGACCTCAACCTCGACAATCTGCCGGCGCTGGTCGCGGCGATGCCCAACCTGACGGAAGCCTCGATCGGTCATGAGCTGACCGCCGATGCGCTCAAAATGGGCTGGCAAGCGGCGGTGCGGGCGTATAGGGCGGCGCTGGCGCCGACAAGCTAGACCGGTGTGCGGACCGGGCTGAGGCGCGCCGGCAGCGCGATCGTCGCGATGAGCGTCCCTGCCGCGATCACCAGCGCCAGCATAAAGGCGTGATGCGCGGCGACTCCCACCGCATCCGCAAGGCGCACCAGGTTGTCGGCGCCGAGCGTGTCGCGGGTCGCCGGGTCGAGCATGCGGTTGACGAGCGCGCCCGAACCCGGCAGCAGCCGGTCGACGCTCATA
>JAFAWI010000451.1 GCA_019241915.1 Alphaproteobacteria bacterium | reverse complement strand
AAGCGGGCAAAATGTGCAGCGACAAGCGGCAGGAGTTCATCCTGTTCTCGGATACGCTCGGCGTCTCGATGGTGGTCGACCTGATCGGCCACCGCAAACCCGAGGGTGCGACCGAATCGACCGTGTTCGGCCCGTTCCATCGCTTGGGCGCGCCGGAGCTGCCGCCTGGCGGCAATATCGCGCATCGCGACACGGCCGGCATCCCGGCCCTGGTCGGCGGCCGCGTGCTCGACCTCGACGGCAAGCCGATCGCCGGCGCCGTGCTCGACGTGTGGCAGACCCAGTCGAACGGGCTCTACGATTCGCAAGACCCGAGCCTCGACGGGCTGCATATGCGCGGCAAGTTCACCACCGACGCCGAAGGGCGCTACCTGATCCGTACGGTGCGGCCCGTCAATTATCCGATCCCGTCGGACGGGCCGGTCGGCGCGATGCTCAAGGCGACCGGACGCCACCCGTGGCGCCCGGCGCATATCCATTTTGTCGTCATGGCCGAGGGTTACGAGGCGGTGACGACGCACATCTTCGACCGCAGCGACGAATACCTGGAGAGCGATGCGGTGTTCGCGGTCAAGGACTCGCTGATCTGCGATTTTGTCCGCCACGAGCAGCCGACGCCCGAGGGCGCGGCGCTCGGCATGGGCGGGCCGATGCTGACCGCGGCCTTCGATTTCGTGCTGAAGCCGGCGGGGGCGGCGGCGCAGCCGACAGTGCTCGACGCCCAGCGCCGCCTCGCGGCATTGGGCGCCCGCGGCTGAAGCTTTAACCATGTCGCCGCGCAAAGCTGTTCGGGCGCCGCGACTTGGGGAAAATCTTCATTGAAAGTTAAGCATAGGCGTTTACCACGTTTGCCATGTCGCATGAGCTTGGGGGAAGGGTATGTCGATCACGGAGGCGCCGGTGACGGGCGATGCGCAAACTGCAGCTCCGGAAGCGCCGGAACCGAGCGGCCGCGAGCGCCGCGAGTCCGAGCGCGCCATCTCGTACTGGGAAAAGAAGATCGAAAAACTCGGCAAGAGCGCGACCGTGGCGGCGCTCGACCTCGGCGAGATCAACAGCAAGGATTGGGCGCACCGTTTCGTCATCGCGGTCGATCCGGTGGTGGAAAACTCGTCGCTCCTGCTTTACGGCTCCGACTTCGCCAAGCTGTTGCAGCTGCCGCCAAAGGGCACGCCGCACGTACCGATGGTGCGCCAGCTGCCGCGCCACCTGTCGCGCGTCTTCATGCAGGGCTGCGGCGATGCGCACAACCAGCGCTCCCCGATCCGGCTCGAAGGCGAGGCGCCGCGCGACGACGGCCGAACCGAACTCTATCGCGCCGCCTTTATCCCGGTCGGCGTCAAGGAAAACTCGCTGACGCACCTCGCGTTCGGCGCGTTCAACAGCTGCGTCGTCGAGCGCGCCGCGGCCTGAGGGACTTATGCGCAGGCCCAGCCGCCGCCGTCGCGGCCGGCCCGTGTAACAGGCGCTGGCTCGCCGGCCGGGCAGGCCGGTCGAGCGCCCCGCACCCGCGACGCCGGGCGTCGGCAGCGCCGTGCGCCCGCAACGATTCGCGCCAACCGAGCGGCGACGGTCGCGCGGCGGCCCTTTTGCCCGCGCAATCCCCTCGACTCGCCGGCCGCGGGCAGCCGACAATTGCGGTGCTTTGAACCCGCTGCCGGAGCGCCACCGCCATGCACATCCGCAAGAATTGGCACGATGCCCATCGAGACAGGATGTCGCCCGGCGCCCGCGTTGCCGACGCGGTCGCCAACTTTATCGGCTCGTGGACATTCATCATCATCCAGAGCGGGATTTTCCTGGTGTGGGTGGTGTTCAACACGATCTGGCTGCTCGAGGCGTATCAGTTCGATCCCTACCCCTTCATCCTGTTCAACCTGTTCATGTCGGCCGAAGCGGCCTACGCGTCGCCGCTCATCCTGATGAGCCAGAACCGGCAAGCCGACCGCGACCGGGCGCAGGCGCAGCACGATTACGAGACCAATGTCGCGGCGAAGGAGGAGATCGAGACCGTGCTGCGCGAGCTCGCTCGGCTTGAATTGGAGAAGTTGGACAAGATTGTGGCGCTGCTGCAAAAGCCCGCCGCGGCCGCGACGCCAGGCTGAGCCGGGGACGGTCATGGATTTCGATTTCTCGCCGCGCACCGAAGAGCTGCGCGGCCGGCTGAACAGCTTTATGGAGCGCGAGGTCTATCCCGCCGAGAGGCTGTTCGAGCAGCAGCTCGAAGCGGCGCCGAGCCGCTGGCAAATCCCGCCGGTCATGGAGGAGCTCAAGCACAAGGCGCGGACCGAGGGGCTGTGGAACCTGTTTCTGCCGGAGTCGGAGTTGGGCGCGGGGCTCACCAATCTCGAATACGCGCCGCTGTGCGAGATCATGGGCCGCTCCCCTATCGCGCCCGAGGCGTTCAACTGCTCGGCGCCCGATACCGGCAACATGGAGACGCTGGTGCGCTACGCGACGCCGGCGCAGCAGGAGCAATGGCTGAAGCCGCTGCTGGCCGGCGAAATCCGCTCGGCCTTTGCGATGACCGAGCCGGCGGTCGCCTCGTCCGATGCGACCAATATCGAGGCGCGCATCGAGCGCGACGGGAACCGGGGCTACCTGATCAACGCGCGCAAATGGTGGACCTCGGGCGCGATGGACCCGCGCTGCAAAATCTTCATCCTGATGGGCAAGACCGATGCCAATGCGCCGCGCCACCAGCAGCAGTCGATGATCCTGGTGCCGCGCGACGCGCCGGGAGTTCGGGTCGTGCGGCCGCTGACCGTGTTCGGCTACGACGACGCGCCGCACGGCCATGCCGAGGTGGAGTTCAAGGATGTGCGCGTGCCGGCCGAGAACATTCTGCTCGGCGAGGGGTGCGGTTTCGAGATCGCCCAGGGCCGACTCGGGCCGGGCCGCATCCACCATTGCATGCGCATGATCGGTCTCGCCGAGCGCTCGCTCGAAGCGATGGTCGCGCGGGTCAAGAGCCGTGTCGCGTTTGGCCGGCCGCTCGCCGACCAGGGGGTGATCCGCGAATGGATCGCCGATTCGCGCATGGAGATCGAGCAGGCGCGGCTGCTGACGCTGAAGGCCGCGCACATGATGGACGCGGTCGGCAACAAGGTGGCGCAGGCCGAGATCGCGATGATCAAGGTGGTCGCGCCCAAGATGCTGCTGGCGGTGATCGACCGCGCGATCCAGGCGCATGGCGGCGCCGGCGTCAGCCAGGATTTCGGCCTCGCCTATGCCTGGGCCCGCTCGCGCATCATGCGCATCGACGACGGGCCGGACGAGGTGCACCGCCGCGCCGTCGCCCGCGTCGAGCTGCGCAAGTGACCGACCCGCTGCAGCAGGCGCGGCAGATGTCCAGCTGGACCCTTCATTGGTTGGAAGCCGAAGGAGGCCTCGGACCGTGGCGCGGCCGCGTGGCGGCCGAGATCGAGGCGACGCGCGGGATCGTGGCCGGCCTGGTCGCCCCGCCGCGGCTCGACATCGTGGTGCAGCGGCTTCCCGGCTGGGTGATTCCCGAGATCGGCATGGTTGGGCACAGCTATCGCCGCAGTCTGTTCAGCCTCACCCTCGATCCCGACAACCCCAATTTCGCCGCCAGCCTCGAAAACGGCACCCTTCGCCGGCAGGTCGTTCACGAAGTGCACCACTGTCTGCGCACCGCGGCGCGCGGGCACGGGCGCAGCCTTGGCGATGCGCTGATCGGCGAGGGGCTGGCCGGGCATTTCGTCCATCGCCTGTTCGCAAATCCGCCGGAGCCGTGGGAATGCGCGGTCGAACCCGCGGTCGTGGCGGGCTTTTTCCCCGAACAGCGCGACCTGTCGGCGACGGATTACGATCACGGTGCCTGGTTCTACGGCGCTGGAACATTGCCGCGTTGGATCGGCTATACCCTCGGCTACGCAATCGTCGGCGACTGGCTCAAAACCGTGCCCGAGGCGGACGGAGCAGCGCTGGTTGAAGTCCCAACCGCCGATGTGCTGTCGGCGTGGAGCGGCCGTGACATGACGCTGCGCACAGACGAGGTGTGCCGGATGTGACCCTGGCCGATGCGGAATTGATCGCCGAGCGGCCGGACGAGCGGCTCGACACGACGCGGCTCGAACCGTATCTGCGCGAGCGTCTGCCGGGGGCCACGGGGAAGCTGAGTGTCGCGCAATTTCACGGCGGCAAGGCCAATCTCACGTACCTTTTGCGTTTTGGCAGCGCCCGCCCTCTCCCTTCCCCGCCTGCGGGGCAGCGCGGCGAGCGCAGCGAGCCGGTGGGAGCCGAATTCGTGCTGCGCCGGCCGCCGCTCGGGCCGATCCCGCCGGGCGCACACGACATGCGGCGCGAGCACCGCGTGCTGTCGGCTCTCAACGCCGCGTACCGACTGGCGCCGCAAAGCCTGCTGCTGTGCGAGGACGAAAGCGTCATCGGCGCGGTGTTCCTGGTCGAGGAACGGCGCCGCGGCTTTGTCATCCGCGACGACATCCCGCCCGAATTCGCAGGCCGGCCCCAACTCAACCGGCGGATCGGCTTTGCGCTGGTCGACGCGCTGGCCGAGCTGCACCGGGTCGACCCGCAAGCGATCGGGCTGGGCGACCTCGGGCGGGTCGAAGGGTACCTCGAACGTCAGCTTTCCGGTTGGACCCGGCGTTGGCAAGCATCGCTCGGCGGATCGGAAGAAGCCGCTTCGCGCGATGGCATGGCGCCGGTGCTCCGCTGGCTGGCGGGCAGGCTGCCCGGCGAGCGCGGCGGGGCGCTGCTGCACAACGATTACCGGCTCGACAATTGCCTGCTCGACGGCACCGACCCGGCACGCATCGCAGCGGTGCTCGATTGGGACATGTGCACCCAGGGCGACCCGCTCGCCGATCTCGGCTACCTGCTGAATTATTGGGTCGAGCCGGGCGACGACCCCGCGTGGCGCGCGATCGCGTCGATGCCGACCTGGCGCGACGGTTTTCCCAGCCGCGCCGAGGCCATCGGCCGGTATGCCGCCCGTTCCGGCCGCGATGTCGATGACATCCTGTGGTACCAGGTGTTCGCCGCGTTCAAGCTCGCGGTCATCATCCAGCAGATTTACATCCGCTATGTGCGCGGCCAGACCCGGGACGCGCGCTTTGCCGCTTATGGTCGGCGCGTCCTGGGGCTTGCGGCCAAGGCGGGGACGCTGATCGGCTAGGGTCGGTGGGCTATTTGGCGGCGCGCGGCACCGCGTCCGGCGCGACGCCGAACACGTGAACGAGAGCTTGCGAATCGCTGTCCAAGCGACGACTCTCGCGCGAGATTGTCTCAAGGAACAATGGTTTTCGGCGCATCGATCCCATGGCGCGGCGCCCGCCTGGCTGCCGTACCGGCGCTGCTCGGGCTCGCCGCCTGCCAAGCGGCGGCGCCCGAGAGCGCACCGCCCGCCGCGGCGAGCCAGCCCTACAACTGCATCCTGCCGGCGGAGCAGCGAATGCTGGTGGCGGAGCTGTTTTTCGGCCGCGCCATTCGAGGACGCGGCGACCTCACCGACGGCGAGTGGGCGCAGTTCGCCGCCGACGCCGTGACACCCAATTTCCCCGACGGGTTCACGGTGTTCGACGGCGAAGGGCAATGGCGCGATCCGACGACCGGGCGGATCGGGCGCGAGGCCACCAAAATACTGCTGGTCGCGGCGAAGCGCGCCCCGGATTTGGCGGAGCGGCTGCAGGCGGTGATCGACGCCTACAAGACGCGCTTCCACCAGAAATCCGTCGGTATCGTAACGCGCGATTCGTGCGCCACATTCTAACCGAGGCCGGGTGCGATCAATTCGATGCCGGGGAAATACGTCCGGTAGCGGCGTGGATCGCGCGTGACCAGGGGGACATTCATTGTTTGGGCCAGCGCACCGATAAAAAAATCCGGCAGCACGCCGGTTCGGATACCGCCGCCGGCCCGGTACCGCCGAAAAGCTCGCCCCGCGGCAAACAGGGCAGTATGCGGCATGGCAATCACCGATATGCCAGAGATCGTCAGCATCCGGTCGAGTTGCGGCGGCGATCGGTAGCCGATCGACAGTTCGGCATAGACAACATCGTTGATGCACACTTCGCCGATCGCATTCGCCAAATCCAACTGCTCCTGCGACCAGTCGGCCCAAGCCGGATCGTTGTCGATCACATCGATCAAAACATTTGTATCAAACAGCATCATCGTCGGCATCGCCGCGGATCAGCCGCATAAATTCATCGGTCGTCATACCGAGTTCCAGCGTCCCGCGGATCGCATCGAAGCGGCTTTTCGCCTTTTTCTCATATGTCTTGAGCCCGATCTGACCGTCTCCGACAATGGCGAACTCCACCTCGGAGCCGGGTTTGAGCCCCAGGTAGTCACGGATACCTTTGGGAATGGTCACCTGACCCTTGCTGGTCATGCGCGGCATAGTAATACCTCGGTTCCCATGGGTATTACATAGCATCGCTGGCCGTCAGTTTGTAGGCTGCGGCCATGCCGCTCGCTCCTGGAATGTCGCTGGTTACCGGCGCGACCGGGTTTGTCGGCGCGGCGGTGGCGCGCGCGCTGCTCGCGCAGCGGGGACAGACGGTGCGCGTGCTGGCGCGGCCGCACAGCGACCGGCGCAACCTCGCCGGACTCGACGTCGAGGTCGCCGAAGGAGCGCTGGAGGACGCCGATTCGCTTGCTGCGGCGGTCGCCGGGTGCCGCTACCTGTTTCACGTCGCGGCCGATTACCGGCTGTGGGTGCCGGACCCGGCGGCGATGTTCCGCGCCAATGTCGACGGCACGCGGGCACTGATGCAGGCGGCGCTCGCGGCCGGCGTCGAGCGCATCGTCTACACCAGCAGCGTCGCCACCCTGGGTCTCGTCGCCGATGGCGAGGCCGACGAGACGACGCCGAGCGCCTACGGCGCCATGATCGGGCCCTACAAGCAGTCGAAATTCGCGGCCGAAGAGGCGGTGAAGGTGTTGGTCGCGGAGCGTGGCCTGCCGGCCGTGATCGTCAACCCGTCGACCCCTGTGGGGCCGCGCGACGTAAAGCCGACCCCGACCGGGCGGCTGATCGTCGAAGCGGCGCGCGGCCGGATGCCGGGCTATGTCGATACCGGGCTCAACATCGTCCATGTCGACGATGTGGCGGCGGGCGAGCTGCTGGCGGCGGAACACGGCGCCATCGGCGAGCGCTACATCCTGGGCGGCGGAAACCTGAGCCTCGCCGAGATTCTCGGCGAGGTCGCGCGGCTCACCGGCCGCCGGCCACCGCTGTTCAAAATCCCCTATGCCGCAATCCTGCCGATCGCCGCCGGCGCCGAGTGGATGGCGCGGGCAACCGGGCGCGAGCCGTTCACCACCTTGGACGGCGTGCGCATGTCGCGTAAGAAGATGTACTTCAGTTCGGCGAAGGCGATGCGCGCGTTGGGTTACCGGCCGGGTCCGGCGCGCGGGGCGATCGCCGACGCCGTCGCCTGGTTCGGCAGCAACGGGTATCTCGGATGAGTTCGCTGACAGATGCGCATCCGGCCGCCGCCGCGCTCGAAACACCATCGGGCAAAGGACGCGGCGACGAGAATTTCCCGGTCGGCTCGTTCCTGATCCGCAAGGATTTGCGGCCGCACGTCCATGCCTTCTATCGCTTCGCGCGCAACGCCGACGACGTCGCCGACAACCCGCTGCTCTCGGCCGACGACAAGCTGCGCCGGCTCGACCGCATGGGCGAAATCCTCGACGGGGCGCCGGGCGAGGGTTCGCCGGCCGCCGCGGCGATGCGGCAAAGCCTCGCGGAGACCGGCACGACCGCTCAGCACTGCCATGACGTGCTGCGTGCGTTCCGGCTCGACGCGACCAAGCGGCGCTACCAGGACTGGCCCGACCTTATGGATTATTGCCGCTACTCGGCCTCGCCGGTCGGGCGGCAGCTGCTCGACCTGCACGGCGAAAGCCGCGATACCTGGCCCGCCTCGGACGCGCTATGCTCGGCGCTGCAGGTGCTCAACCACCTGCAGGATTGCGCCGACGACTATCGCAATCTCGACCGCGTCTATCTGCCGCTCGAGCTGATGGACGAAGCCGGCGTCGCCGTTGCCGCGCTGGCCGCACGGGCGTCGAGCCCGGGCCTGCGCCGCGTGCTCGACCGCCTGCTCGACCTGACCGACCGGCTGGTCGATAACGCCGGCGAGCTCCCGAACGGCGTGCGGGCGCGCGGGCTGCGGTGGGAATCGGCAACGATCGTCGGCCTGGCGCGGCGACTGTCGCGCCGTCTGCGGCGCGGCGACCCGCTTGCGGCGCGCGTTGCGCTGAGCAAAGGCGATTTCGCCGCGGCGCTCATCGGCGGCATCGTCCGCGGCGGCGCCAGGGTCGCGGCAGAGCGGTGAGCGGCGTCGCGCTCGACAGCGTCGCAGCGGTCTCCGGCGACACCGCCTTGCGAGACACCATTCGCCAGCGGGTCGAAGCGGCCGGAACCTCGTTCTATTGGGCGATGCGGCTGCTGCCCGCGGAGCGGCGCGACGGCATGTACGCGGTCTACGCCTTCTGCCGCGAAGTCGACGATATCGCAGACGATTGGCCGGCCGCCGAACGTGGGGCAGGTCTCGCCGCTTGGCGCGACGAGATCGAGGCCGTCTATGCGGGCGCGCCGCGGCTGCTGGTCGGCCGTGCGCTGGTGGGTCCGGTCGAGCGCTTCCGGCTGCGCAAATCGGATTTTCACGATGTCATCGACGGCATGGAAATGGACGCCGCCGCCGATATTCGCGCGCCCGATCTTGCGACGCTCGACCTCTATTGCGCGCGCGTTGCGGGCGCGGTCGGGCATTTGTCGGTGCATGTGTTTGGCGACGGCAGCGCGGCGGCGCACCGGGTGGCCGATAGCCTCGGCCGCGCGCTGCAGCTCACCAACATCCTACGCGACCTTGACGAGGACGCGCGGCGCGGGCGGCTCTACCTGCCGCGCGAGCTGCTCGACCGTCACGGCATCCGCAGCGACGAGCCTATAGCCGCACTGCGCCATCCGGCGCTGCCGGCGGTGTGTCGCGACGTCGCCGCGCTCGCGCTCGACCATTTCGCCGCCGCCGAGACGGCAATCGGCCGCTGTTCGCGGCGAGCAATGCGGCCGGCGGCGCTGATGGGCGCGTTCTACCGCAGCATGCTCGACGCGCTGGTCGAATCGGGATGGCGCGATCCTGCCGCCAGGGTCAGCCTGTCGAAGGGCCGCAAGCTCTGGCTGGTGCTGCGTCACGGCCTCCTATGACCCGGCGGGGCGGCGGCGCCGGGCACGTGCACGTGGTCGGCGCCGGGCTCGCCGGGCTTGCCGCCGCCGCGGCGCTCGCAGAAGCGGGGCACGACGTGGCGCTTTACGAAAGCGCCGACCACGCCGGCGGCCGCTGTCGCTCGTATTTCGACAGCGAGCTCGGCATTCGTCTCGACAACGGCAATCACCTGCTGCTGAGCGGCAACCGCTCGGCGCTGGCCTATCTGCGGCTGATCGGCGCGATGGACACGTTCGAGCCGGCCGGCGAGGCCGCCATCCCGTTTGTCGATCTCGCGAGCGGCGCGCGCTGGAGCGTCCGCCCCAATCGCGGCTGGTTGCCCTGGTGGGTGCTGGTCCGGTCGCGGCGCGTTCCCGGCAGTGGCGCGCGCGAGTACCTCGCGGCGCTGCGGCTGCGCGATTCCGGTCCCGACGATACCATCGCAGCGCGGCTCGATCGGGCGAGTTCGCTCTATCGCCGGCTGTGGGGGCCGCTCGCCGTGGCGGCGCTCAACACCGCCGTGGAGGCCGGCTCGGCGCGCCTCATGTGGCGTATCCTCGCCGAGACGCTGGGGCGCGGCGCGGCAGCCTGCCGCCCGCTGGCGCCGCGCCAGGGCTTGTCGGAGAGTTTTGTCGAGCCGGCGCTCGCGATGCTGCGGGGGCGGGGCGCCACGATCCGGTTCGGTGCGCGGCTGCGGGAGATGCTGTTCGATGGGCCGCGCGTCGCCGCCCTGCGTTTTGACCGCGAAGCGATCGCGGTCGCCGCGGCGGACCCGGTCGTGCTGGCGGTGCCGGCGCCGGTCGCCGCCCGGCTGGTGCCGGGGTTGGTCGTGCCCGACGACCACGCGCCGATCGTCAACGCGCACTATAGGCTGGCCCCGCCCCCGCAGATGCCGCTGCTCGCCGGCCTTGTCGGCGGCACCGCCGAGTGGGTATTCGGTAAGCCAGACGCGGTCTCGGTAACGGTGAGCGCCGCCGATGCCGTCGTCGACCGGCCGGCCGGCGAGCTGGCGGCGACTCTTTGGCAAGACGTGGCGCGGGCATTCGATCTGCCGGCGGCGCCGGTGCCGCCGTATCGGATCGTCAAGGAGCGGCGGGCGACGTTCCGCGCGACCCCGGCCCAGCTGCGGCGGCGGCCGCCGACCGGAACGCAATGGAACAACCTGCTACTTGCCGGCGATTATGTCGATACTGGGTTGCCGGCTACGATTGAAGGGGCTATTCGCTCCGGGCTTGCCGCAGCCGGGGCGATCGTCCGGCTTCCCGGCGCCCGCGCTGCAGGCGGGCGTGACCATCGCGATAGTATAGAGCGGAGCGATGCCACCCGATTCGGTGCCGATGCCTCAGGCCGCGACAGGGCAGACCGCGCTCGACAGCACGGTGGCGCGGGCGACGCGCTGGTTGCTGTCGCGGCAGCATAAGGACGGGTACTGGGTTTTCGAGCTTGAGGCGGATGCAACGATCCCCGCCGAGTACATCCTGCTCGAACACTACCTTGGGGCCATCGACGACGCGCTGCAGCAGCGGATCGCCCGCTATCTGCGGGCGGCACAAGGAGAGCATGGCGGCTGGCCGCTCTATCGCGGCGGGAGGCTCGATCTCAGTTGCTCGGTAAAGGCGTATTTCGCGCTGAAGGCGGCCGGCGATTCGCCCGATGCGCCACACATGGCGCGGGCGCGCAACGCCATTCTGGCTGACGGCGGCGCCGCCCGCTGCAACGTCTTCACGCGGATCCTGCTGGCGCTGTGGGGCGAGGTGCCGTGGCGCGCGGTCCCGGTGATGCCGG
>JAFAWI010000356.1 GCA_019241915.1 Alphaproteobacteria bacterium | reverse complement strand
GCGAGTTTGGCGACGACCGCCGGTACCTGTCCAGAGCGCCGGGAGCCGCGGCGGCGGAGCGATGCGCCATCGATTTGCCGCGGTCGCCGGCTAAACAGGCCCGGCCGCTTTTTCTGCCGCCGCTTGAAAGGAGATTGCAAATGTCCGGCATCACCCCATGCCTGTGGTTCGACGGCAACGCCGAAGAAGCCGCGGCGTTTTATGTGTCGGTTTTTCCCGACAGCCGTGTCGATGCGGTGCATCGCGCACCGGGTGACTACCCGTCGGGCAAGGCCGGCGGCGCGTTGCTGGTCGAGTTCACGCTGATGGGGCGGCCGTTCAGCGGGCTCAACGGCGGGCCGCAATTTCGCTTCAACGAGGCGGTCTCGTTTCAGATTCCGGTGGAAACCCAGGCCGAGGCCGATCGTTTTGCCGATGCGCTGTCAGCGGTTCCCGAGGCGGAACAATGCGGTTGGATCAAAGACCGCTTCGGCGTGTCGTGGCAGATCGTGCCGCGCCCGCTCCTGCGGCTGTTCGGCGACCCCGACCGGGCCCGCGCCAAGCGCGCCTTCGAGGCGATGATGGGGATGAAACGGCTCGACATCGCCGCGCTCCAACGCGCCGCCGACGGCGTTGCCGCAGGCTGACCGCCGGGATGCAGGCCCTGCCTACCCCAAGCACCAGGCGAGGATGCCTTTTTGCACGTGGAGGCGGTTTTCGGCTTCGTCCCAGACGACCGATTGCGGGCCGTCGATGACCGCGGCGGTGACCTCCTCGCCGCGATGCACCGGCAGGCAGTGCATAAAGATCGCGTCGGGTTTGGCGTGGCGCATCAGGTGCTCGTTGACCTGGTACGGCTGCAGCAGGTTGTGGCGGTTGACGCTGGCCTCGGCGCCCATCGACACCCAGGTGTCCGTGACCACGCAATCGGCGCCGGCGACGGCGTCTTCGGGCTCGGCGGTGAGGCTGACGCGGCCGCCCTCGCGGCGCGCCCAGTCGATCAGCCCCGGGTCGGGGGCGAGTTCGCCGGGGCAGGCGAGACGCAGCTCGAAGCCAAAGCGCACCGCGCCGTGGATCCAACTTGCGGCGACGTTGTTGCCGTCGCCGCTCCAGGCGACGACGGCGCCGGCGAGCGGGCCCTTCTTTTCCTGCAGGGTCATCACATCGGCCATGATCTGGCACGGGTGCGAGGTGTCGGTGAGGCCGTTGATCACCGGCACCGTCGCGTGCGCCGCCAGGTCGGCGAGCTTTTGCGCATGGTTGGTGCGGATCACGATGGCGTCGACATAGCGCGACAGCACGCGCGCGGTGTCGGCAACGGTCTCGCCGCGGCCCAATTGGCTGTCGGCGGTGCCGAGGATGACCGTGTCGCCGCCCAATTGGCGCATCGCCACCTCGAACGAGACGCGGGTGCGGGTCGATGGTTTCTCGAAGATCATCGCCAGCGTCTTGCCGGCAAGCGGCCGGTCGGCGCGGCCGTTTTTGTAGGCGACGCCGAGGTCGAGGATGCCCCTGAGCTCGGCCGGGTCGAAGCGGTCGAGGTCGAGGAAATGACGCGGCGGCGAGGGCTCCTCGCCGCCGGTCAGTTCCGCCCCGCGGGCAACCGCGCGGACTAGGCGGGCCATTCGCTCGCGACCCGGCCGAGGATGCCGAGCGCCTCGTCGATCTCGGCCTGGCCGGCGACGAGCGGTGGCAGGATGCGCAGCACGTTGTCGCCCGCGGTCAGCACCAGGAGGCCCTTGTCGCGCGCCTTGGCGACGACATCGCCGGCGGTGACGACGCATTTGACGCCGAGCAGCATGCCCTGGCCGCGCACGCTGTCGAACAGCCGGGGGTGCTGCGCCACCAGCGTCTCGAGCTTTGCCCGCAGATACTTGGCGGTGTCGTTGACCTTGTCGAAGAAGCCGGGCGCCAGCATCACGTCGAGCACCGCGTTGCCGGCGGCGACCGACATCGGGTTGCCGCCAAAGGTCGAACCGTGCGAGCCGGCGACCATGCCGACCGCCGCCTGCTCGGTCGCCAGGCATGCGCCGATCGGCAGCCCGTTTCCCAGCGCCTTGGCGACCGCCATAATATCGGGCGCTATGCCGGTCCATTGGTGCGCGAACAGCTTGCCGGTGCGGCCCATGCCGCACTGCACCTCGTCGTAGATCAACAGCAGGCCGAACTCGTCGCAGACCTCGCGCAGCCCCTTGAGGTAATCGCGCGACGGGGCGCGCACGCCGCCTTCGCCCTGCACCGGCTCGACGATGATCGCCGCAGTCTCGGGGGTCACCGCGGCGCGCATCTCGTTGAGGTTGTCCCAGGCGACGTGGTCGAACCCGTCCATCACCGGGCCAAAGCCCTTGAGGTAGGCCTCGGCGCCGGCGGCGGCGAGGGTCGCAAAGCTGCGCCCGTGGAACGAGCCGGACGTGCCGATGACGCGGTACTTCTCGGGGTGGCCGGTCGCGCTCTGGTATTTGCGCGCAACCTTGAGCGACAGCTCGCAGGCCTCGGCGCCCGAATTGTTGAAGAACACGGTGTCGGCAAAGCTGTTCTGCACCAGCCGCTCGGCCAGCCGCTCCTGCCCCGGGATGCGGAACAG
>JAFAWI010000124.1 GCA_019241915.1 Alphaproteobacteria bacterium | reverse complement strand
TGCACCAGATGGTAGACGATTTCGCAACCGTCGATCGCGGTCGCGACCGACGCGGCGTCGGCAAAATCGCCTTCGCGCCAGTCGATGCCGTCCATCGCCGCGGGGAAGCGGCGAGCGCGACCGAAGGCGCGGACGGGACGCCCGGTGCGGGCCAACCGCCGGCAGATAGTGGTGCCGAGGAAGCCGCCGCCGCCAAGCACGAGGCAAGGCGCCTGTTGAGTCGGCATCCGGCCCTCGCATGATTACAGGCGACGACGATAGCCGTGGGGACGATAGCAGCGGTGCGGGCTAGAAAAAACCCGCCGGCGCTTGGCCGGCGGGTCTCTGTTCTCTAAACGATCCGCTTTGTCTAGAAGCGGAACGCCATCTTGCTGATCAACGCGTTCATCGTCGCGGTCGAGTTGTTGAGCACGGTGCGTTGGCCCCAGGTGTATTCGATGCCGATATCGATCGACGACACCGGGTTCCAGATCAGATTGACGTGGCCGTTGATCAACTCCTTGTTGATCGCCGCGGCCTGTCCGGTCTTGCCCGCGGCGCCGGCGCAGCTGGCGACCGCGTTGACCAGCGTGCACGGGATGCCCCAATGCGCGTTGAAGCCGCCGTTGATGTTGCTGCGCAGGTTGTCGAGCCACCAATGCTGGTAGCCGAGCTCGGCGCCCAGTTCCTGGTTCGGCTTGAAGATGATCGCCGACGCCGCGGCCGCCGAGGTCGGCCCGTTGAACCCGCCATAGGTGCCGGGAACGGCGGCGCTGGTCGACGGCAGACCGTAATTGGTGGCGAGGTCGAAATTGGTGCTGCTGTTGACATAGGCGCCGACCATGTCGCCGCCTTCGACATGCAGCGTGAAGTCGTCCTTGGCCCAGCCAAACCAGCCCGGCTTGAAGTCGAGACCGACATGGCCGCCATAGCCGACATATTCCTTGGCAAAGAACTTGCCGTCGGTCGCCTCGATGCTCGGCCGCACCACCCCCGAAATGTCAAAATGGCCCCACGGCTGCGGGATGTAGTAGGCCATCGTAAAGTCGGGCGAGACCGCCTTGGCGACATTGGTCGGGGTGACACCGCTGGTCAGCAGCGTCGTACTGCAGGTTTCCGACGCCGCGGTGCCCGACGGGACCGGCTGCGGTGCGCCGGCGGCCGGCGGGGTGGTGACCGCGCACCCGGTTGTCAGGGTCGGGATGACGCCGGCATCGGAGCCTTCGAGGCCGTTGGCGGTGGCGATCACGGTCTCCGGCGTCTCGGCCGAGAACGACAGCGAGCCGCCCCACCAGGCCGGCATCGTGTAGCGCACCTGCGGCACGCGGACATGGCCCGGCTCGCCGGCGTTGCCGCCAAAATCGAGCACTTCGGCGTTGGCGTCGGGGTCGGAGAAGTTGGAGGTCGCCTGGCCGGCCAACAGGCCGCCCAATGTGCCGTAGGCGTAGCGCAGACGCGGGATCAGGTTGTCCGAGATCGCGGCGGGGTTGACGCCGCCGGGCGCGAAGGTGGTCGAGCCGGCCCAGTCGAACTCGAACACGGTGCGCGCCTCGCCGAACGGGGTCGGGGTGCGGGTCTCGAAACCGATCTTCGATTCGCGCGGGCTCTGCCAGAAGAAGCCGTTGCCGCGGGCGCGCGCCACGGTTTCCCGCAGCGGGATCGACTGCAGCTGACCGTTGATGCCGATCGTCGTGTTCTGCGGGCTTTGGTTCGGGTTGCCGCCGGTCATGTAGTAATCGAGGACCTCGGTGATCTGGCCGTAGATCTTGATCGAGGTGTCGGTGCCCGGGATCAGGATCGAGCGCGGGAAGCTGCCGGCCACCGCAGCCGCGCCGGCCGCCGCATTGGTGTCGACCGAGAACACCGCGCCGCCGCCGGGCTGCTGCCCGACTGCGGCGAGCTGGTCGATGCGGGCATCGAGGAGCTGCTGATTGACCTGCAGCTCGTCGGCGCGGGCGCCGGCAAGTCCGGTCAACATCGCCAACGCCGCCGTGCTGCCGCCCAGCGCCGCGATGATGCCGAGGTTACGCGCCTTCATCATTATCCCCCTCCCAAAGAATCGAGCCGCTACGCGAAGCCGCTGGTGCGGGTAGGAATCGCGCGCCCAACGGCCGGTTGGGCATGAGGGGGAGTATCCGCTAACGGCGCGAACTGTCTTTGCTCTAGGGTATTGCTTTAGATCAATATCATGCAGCGGCTCCGGTTTGCCGCGGAAGCGACGCGTTTGACTCGGCAAAACCGCGCCCGTAACGTGTCGTAAAACAAGCGGTCGGACAGGAGGCACCGAGATGGGAGGCGCACCGTCGGCGACGGCGGTCACGACGGCATTCGCTCGCAGGCTCGCGCAACTGGTCCCGCTGTCAGGCGAGGAAGCCGCGGTGTTGGGCGAGCTGCAGTCGGTCACGCGTTCGGTTCAACGTCATCGAGACATTATTACAGAGGGCCGCCACTACGGCAGCATATTCATAGTATTGGAGGGAAACGGCATCCGTTATCGCATCCTGCATGACGGACGGCGCCAAATCGTGAATATCGTTCTTCCCGGAGATGTCGTCGGCGTTCTCGGCCATGTTATTGAAAGTTCTTTATACTCGACCAAAGCGCTGACCGAAATGCTGGTTGCGACCATTCCATTTCCGCGCGTTAATGCCCTTTACGAGACACATCCGCGGCTGTTGGCAAAGATTTTCTGGTGGCTGTCTTGCGAGACCGCAATATATGCCGAACATCTTGTCGACCTGGGACGAAGAACCGCATTAGAGCGCGTCGCACATTTCTTGCTTGAACTGCTCGCTCGCCTGCAGTCGGTCGGCCTTGCGGCGGACCAATCGTACAAAATTCCGCTGACCCAGGAGCTGATCGCCGACGCGCTCGGGTTGAGCATCCCGCACGTAAACCGCGTCCTGCGGCGCCTGCGCGAGGATCAACTGGTCGTTGTCGAGGATCAGCGGGTGACAGTAAAGGACCTCGACGGGCTGTCTGAATTTGCCGATTTCGAGCCGAGCTACCTCACCCGGTTTGCGGGCGGAGAGTTGCTCGCCGGCTGAAAAAACCCATGTGGTAAATCTATCACAGGTGAACTTTTTTTGCCATAGCAGGCTCCGAAGGGCTCGGTGCAGCACGGCAGACCGGTCGGTTGCCGCTTCGACGAGCGCCGCGGCTGCGGCAGCCATACGCCCGCCGCGCGTGTTGAATCGGCGATTGGCCTGAACGGGGAATCAAGGCGGGTTGGCCTCGGTTTGCCGGTTTGGTTCGCCGCTGACGTGAAAGGGCTGGGCAATGGCTGCCGCCATCATCTTCTCCAACGCAACAATCCTCGATGTTGCCAAGGGCGAACCCCGTGCCGGACACGTGCTGGTCGAAGGCGACCGCATCAGCGAGGTTTCCGACCGACCGATTACCAGCGCGGCGGCGGAGGCGATCGATCTTGCTGGGCGCACCCTGATGCCCGGTCTGATCGACGCGCATGTCCATGTCGTCGCGGTCGACGCGGCGCTGGCGCGGCTCGCCGAGCAGCCGATGACGCTGGTGACATTGCAGGCTGGGCGTGTCCTCGAAGGCATGCTGGCGCGCGGCTTCACCACCGTGCGCGACGCCGGCGGCGCCGATGGCGGCCTCGCCGAGGCGGTGGCGCAGGGGCTGGTGCGCGGGCCGCGGCTCTTCCCGTCGGGCCAGGCGCTGAGCCAGACTGGCGGGCACGGCGACCTGCGGCCGCGCACGCGCTCCGTCGTGAGCTGTGCCTGCTGCGAGTACGGCGCCGGTCTCGCGCGGATCGCTGATGGGGTCGACGAATGCCGCCGCGCCGCGCGCGACGAGCTGCGCAAGGGCGCGGCACAGATCAAGATCATGGCCTCGGGCGGCGTCGCATCGCCGTACGACCCGATCTGGAACCTGCAATACAGCGACGACGAGATGCGGGCCATCGTCGAGGAAGCGCGAGCGTGGCACACCTATGTCCTGGCGCACGCCTATACGCCCGAGGCGATTCGCCGCGCGGTCGATAACGGGGTGCGCTCGATCGAGCATGCCAACCTGATCGACGCGCCGACCGCGGCGCATGTCGCGGCGAGCGGCGGCTTTGTCGTGCCGACGCTCGTCACCTACGATTCGCTCTACCGGTTCGGGCGCGACCTCGGCTTTCCCGAAGCGAGCCTGGCGAAGCTGGCGGACGTGCGCGAAGCCGGGCTGCGCTCGCTCGAGATCCTGCAGCGGGCGGGGGTCAAGATCGGCTACGGCACCGACCTGCTCGGGCCGATGCACCGTTACCAGTCGCGCGAGTTCGTGATCCGCGCCGAGGCGATGAAGCCGCTCGACATCATCCGCGCGGCGACCGCGGTCAATGCCGAGCTGCTCAACCGGGCC
>JAFAWI010000625.1 GCA_019241915.1 Alphaproteobacteria bacterium | reverse complement strand
CCGTAGCCAAGCTTTTTCATGATGTCGCGCGCCGCATTGCGATTGGCTGCGGCATCCGGTCCGTAGCCCGGCATCTTTTGCAGCATGTCCTTGGGCATGCCCCAGATCCCGCCTTTGCCGTCGCCTTCCGGCGGCTGCATCGCCGCCGCCATTTGGCCGGTGCCCTGCGTCAGGATGTCGATGAACGATTTGCGGTCGATCGTCAGCGCCATCGCCCGGCGCAAATCGGGATTGTCGAACGGCGGCTTGGTGAAGTTGACGATCAGGTTGGTGCTGACGCTGCCGCCGGGCAGGATGCAGGTCGCGTCCGGCCGCTGGCTCATGATGTCTTTCATCAGCGGCACGGTGACGCTGCCGGCAAAGGTCAGATCGTACTGGTTGGCGATAAACGACAGGATCACGGTCGAGCGGTTGCGCGATACGATGTATTCGACGCCGTCGAGATAGGGCAGGCCCGGCTTCCAGTAATTGGGGTTGCGCGCGACGACGATCCGCTCGTTGGGCTTGAACTCGACAAACTTGAACGGGCCGGTGCCGATCGGGTGCTGGCGCATCTGCGCCGGCGAGACGTGGCACGGGTAGATCGGCGAATAGCCCGAAGCGAGCAAGGTCAACAGCGCCGGCTGCGGCCGTTTCAGGTGGATCACCGCCTCGCCCTCGCCGCTGGCGGTGACACTTTCCACGTTCTGCCACCATTCCTTGCGCGGGTTGACGCGCAGCTTGGCCTCACCCTGGCCGGTCAACAAATCGAATGTGCATTTGACGTCGGCGGCGGTGAACGGCTTGCCGTCATGCCACTTGACGCCCTTGTGGAGATGGAACGTGAGGTCCTTGCCGTCCTCGCCCCACGCCCAGCTGTCGGCGAGATCGGGGACGATGTTCTTGAGGCTGTTCTGCGGCTGGTGCTGGTCATAGATGACGAGGTTGCTCATCACCCCCATCATCGGCACGACCACCGAATAGGTGGCTTCCTCATGGATCGACATGCTGGCCGGGGTATCCCAGTGCTGGACCTTGAGGATGCCGCCCGATTTCTGTGCCGCCGCCGGCGCCACCGCCAACGCCACAAGCCCCGCCGCCGCCCAAAGCCGTTTGCCAATCATGCCGCCTCCCTTCCAGCATCCGGTTTCCCCGGTTTCGGCCGGTGCCGCCTCGATCGCGCAGCGCGTGAGCTTACTACAACCTTACGCACGGCGCGGACAGCAAATCGCGGTCGCGCCCGGCGTCACCGCTGGCTAGGCTGGCGCTGTTAACCGAACAAGGGATCGCGGCGATGTTCGAAGGCTTCACCCGCACCGAGATCGATACCTCCGGCGCGCGCATCCATCTGCGCCACGGCGGCGACGGACCGCCGCTCCTGCTGCTGCACGGCAACCCGCTGACCCATGTCTCGTGGCACAAGGTCGCGCCGCGGCTGGCCAAGGACTTCCATGTCGTCTGCGCCGACCTGCGCGGCTACGGCGACAGCGTCGGCCCCGACGAGGCCGGCCCCAACAACCTCAACTATTCCTTTCGCGCGATGGCGCAGGACCAGGTCGAGGTGATGGAAAGGCTCGGCTACCGCGAATTCTGTGTCGCCGGCCACGACCGCGGCGCCCGCACCACAGCGCGCATGTGCCTCGACCATCCCGACCGCGTGCGGCGCGCGGCGCTGGTCGATATCCTGCCCAACCACCACATCTGGACGCACGCCTCCAAGGACTGGGCCTTGCGCTCGTGGCATTGGCCGTTCATGGCCCAACCGTACGACTTTCCCGAGCGCATGATGGCCGGCGTCGATGCCCGCTGGTTCATGGAGCGCAAGCTGTCAAAGCCGGGGATCGGGCTCGGTTTTTTCGCCGACGAAGCGTTCGACGAGTACGTCCGCTGCTTCAATTGGAAGACGATCAAGGGGTCGTGCGCCGACTACCGCGCCTGCGTCACCTGCGACCTCGAGATGGACACCGCGGATTTCGACGCCGGGCGCAAGATCACCGTGCCGCTTCTCGTCATCTGGGGGCAGCGCAGCCATACCGAAGGCGTGCACGGCGACGTGCTCTCGATCTGGCAGCGTCATTACGCCGAGAACGCGTGGGGCGGCCCGCTGCCGTGCGGGCACTACGTGCCCGAGGAAGCGCCAGACGAGACCTACGAGCACTTCGTCAAGCACTTCCGCGACTAGCGCCCGCTAGATTTCCTTGATGCGCGGCAGCACCGTGCGGCCGAACAGCTCGAGCGCCTCGGTCAGCGCGCCGAGATCGGCCGAGCCCGGGCTGGTCAGCGACAGGTCGAGCACGCCCGCGCCGACCACCTCGCGGCACTTCTTGATCTGCTCGACAACCGTATCGGGGCCGCCGATAAACGTGATCGGCAGCACCCCGTTCACGTTGGCCTGCCGGGCCTCGCCGGCGATGTTGCGCTTGTCGGCGGCGAGCATCGCCTCGCGCAGCGCCGGGCGCATCGGAAATGGCGCGGCCCCGGCCTGCTTGGCGTGCCGCTCGTGCGCTTCCTCATCGCTCTCGGCGAGCAGCATGTTGGCGCGGTAGATGATGTCGTCGGGCCCCGGCTCCCAGCCGTATTCGCGGCACTGCCGGCGGTAGTACCCGGTCGATTTCGCCATCATTTCGAACGGCCCGTACGACACGCCGAGCCCCAGCCGGTTGCGTGCCGCGAAGTCGCAGCTCTCCTTGCTGGTGCCGAGCGCGTAGGTCGGCGGGTGCGGCTGCTGCAGCGGGCGCGGCCAGACCGAAACCGTGCGGTACTGGAAATAGCGCCCCTGCCAGCCGAACGGTTGCGGCTCGGTCCAGGCCTTGAGGATCAGCTCCATGCCCTCATCGGTCCTCTCGCGCCCCTCGGCCGGGTTGAGGTCGAAGCTCAGATACTCGTTGGTCGTTCCGCGCAACAGCCCGACGACGAGGCGTCCCTGCGACATCGTGTCGACCATCGCCAGCTCCTCGGCGACGCGGATCGGGTTCGCTTGCGGCACGATCGGCCCCAACAGCGCGATCTTGATGTTCTTGACCTGCGCCGCGACAAACGCGGCCGAGACGATCGGCGACGGCGTCAGGATGCGCGGCGAGTAATGGTGCTCCGACAGGCTGATCCAGTCGAAGCCGATGCGCTCGACGTATTCGACGCGCTCGATCATCGAGCGGTAGGCCTTGTCGCCGGCCGCGGGCGAGTAATGGACCGGAGCCGCCGGCCATTCCGCCGGCAGCGGCACGGGGGTCTGGTAGCGCCCGGTCTCGAAGAACGACACTTTCATCCGGCCCTCCCGTCCGGCCTGCGGCGCTTGCGTACCGGCGTCAACCGCTTCGCCCGCGTTGCCATTTGGCTTTATGATATGACCGCGGGCGGCTTGTCGTCTGCCGGAGTTTTATCAAATGCCTTTCCTGCTGCGGCGCGGCCTGATCTATGTCCTGCCGCTGGTCGCCCTGGTGATCGCGCTGGTGGCGCGGCTGGCCGCGCCCGACCTGCTCGATCGCCTGATGCTGATCTCGTTCGACGCCTACCAGCGCATCGCGCCGCGGCCGCCGGGTGACGCGCCGATCCGCGTCGTCGACATCGACGAGGACAGCCTCGGCAAATACGGCCAGTGGCCGTGGCCGCGCAGTCTCGACGCGCAGCTGCTCGACAAGTTGCGCGAGGCGGGTGCGGCGGTGGTGGCGTTCGACATCGTCTTCGCCGAGCCCGACCGCACCTCGCCAAAGCTGCTGCTCGCCGAGCTCAACAAGCAGAGCGAGGCCGGCGAGGACGCCGCGCGGCTGCTGACGGAATTGCCCGACCCCGACGACAAGCTCGCCGCGGCGATGAAGGAGATGCCGTCGATCGCCGGGTTCATTCTGACCGAACGAGGCCAGCCGCCGAAATTGCTGCAAAAGGCGGGATACGCCTTTGCCGGCGAGAAGCCGTTGGCATTCGTCGACAAGGAGCCGGCGGCAATCGTCGATCTGCCGCAATTTCAGACTGCCGCGGTCGGCAACGGGTTTCTCAACGAGCATGTCGATTGGGACCAGATCGTGCGCCGCGTGCCACTGATCATGCAGCTTGCGGACAAGCCGGTCTTCTCGTTGGTGGCGGAGACGCTGCGCGTCGCCACCGGCGCGCGCACCTACATCGCCCGCGCCTCCGGCGCCAACGGCGAGAAGAGCTTTGGGGAGGCGACCGGCCTGACGACGATGAAGATCGGGCCCCTGACGATCCCGACCGATGCGGCCGGCCGCGTCTGGGTCTACTATTCCAAACCGCGGCTCGACCGCTTTATCTCGGCCGCGCAAATTCTCTCGGGCGATTTCGATCCGGCGCTCGTCAAGGACCATATCGTGCTGATCGGCACCTCGGCGGCGGGTGTGGTCAACGACTTGCAGGCGACGCCTGTCGCCGCCGGCGTTCCCGGGGTCGAAGTGCATGCGCAGCTGCTCGAGCAGATTCTCGGTGGCATCTATCTGGCGCGACCCGACTGGGGCAAGGGCGCCGAAATCCTCTTCGCGATGGTCGTGAGCATCCTGCTCATCGTTGTGCTGCCGCGGATTGGGGCGCTGGCGAGTGCGATCCTCGGCGCCGCCGCCATCGTCATCGCGATCGGCACGTCATGGTACGCGTTCCGCGGCATGCGGCTGCTGATCGACCCGGTCTATCCGACGACCGTCCTGGCGCTGGTTTACCTGACCTCGTCGATTCTCGGCTATCTGCGCACCGAGGTGCGCCAGCACCAAATCCGCAGCGCCTTTTCGCGCTATATGTCGCCGCATTACGTCGAGGAACTCGCGCGCAATCCCGAGAAGCTCCAGCTCGGCGGCGAATACAAAGAGCTGACGGTGATGTTCTGCGACATCCGCGGCTTCACCACGATGTCCGAGGGGCTCGATGCGCGCGCCCTGACGCATCTGATGAACAGCTTTACCTCGCCGATGAGCGAAATCATCGCCGACCAGCGCGGCACGATCGACAAGTATATCGGCGATTGCATCATGGCGTTCTGGAACGCGCCGCTGGACGACCCGCAGCATGCGCAAAACGCGGTGCGCGCGGCGCAGGGGATCCGCGCCAAGTTGGTCTCGCTCAACCAGCAGCTGCGGATCGAATCCGAAGCTGCGGGCCGTCCCTATACCGAGCTGCGCGGCGGCATCGGCATCAACACCGGCGAATGCGTCGTCGGCAATTTCGGCTCGGAGCAGCGGTTCAACTATTCGCTGATGGGCGACCCGGTGAACCTGGCCTCGCGGCTCGAAGGGTTGTGCAAGGTTTACCACGTCGATTTGGTGATCGGCGAAGAGACCGCCGAGATGCTGGCGGACCCCAACCTCATCGAGCTCGACCTCGTTGCGGTCAAAGGCAAATCGCAGGCGGTCAAAATCTTCACGCTGCCGCCGCCCGATTACGGCGAGGAGTTTCTTCACAAGGGCCGTCATGGCGAGCTTCTCGCGGCGTACCGGCGACAGGACTGGGCAGCGGCGCTCGGTATTCTGGGCGAGGCGCCGATCGCGGCGGCGCGCTACCTCGCTCCGGTCTACCAGCTCTACCGCGACCGCATCGCCCATTTCCAGATCGAGGCGCCGCCGGAGAACTGGGACGGCGTCTTCACGGCGACCGAGAAATAGGCGGCGATCGCGGTCGGCGATCGCCAATGCGGCTCGCTCGGTAACCGGCACCGTCGTCGACATCGGCCAGCGTCGCGGCAAAGCCGACGTCGCACGCTTTTGGCAGGTTGGCGAGAATGTCGGCCAGCGCGTGCCGGCTCGACCAGCGCCCCCGGCCGAAGCGAGGCGGCCGGTGGCGGCAGCCGACCAGCCAGAACCCGCCGTCGGCGGCCGGGCCAAACACGATGTCGTGCCGGCCGAGCAGCATGAACGCCTCAGCGATGTGCTGCACTGTCATTTCAGGGATGTCGCAGCCGACAAGCACCGCCGGCCCCGGTGCGCAACCGACAAGCGCGCGCCGCATCCGCATGCCGAGATCGCCGCCGCCCTGCGGCACGGCCCGAAAGCCGCCCCGCCAGCGGCGCGCCGCGCGGTCCGGGGTCATTGCCAGGCGCAGCCGCCAGCGCCGATCGCCACCAAAC
>JAFAWI010000492.1 GCA_019241915.1 Alphaproteobacteria bacterium | reverse complement strand
GGTCGGTCAATTGCCCGGCTTAAGCCGATATTTGATCAGGTACACCAGCGCCTTGACCCCGTCCTTCCAGGTGATTTTCTTGCCCTCGTCATAGGTGCGGCCGTAATAGCTGATCGCGAGCTCGTAAATCCGCCAGCGCCGGCGCAGCGCGATCTGCGCGCCGATCTGCACCTCCACCCCGAAATCGGCCGAGGTGAGGTTGAGGCTTTGCGCCACCTCGCGCGTGAACATCTTGTAGCAGACCTCGATGTCGGTCAGCGTCTGGTTGAACAGGATGTTGAACAGCACCGAGATCAGCCGGTTGGCAAGATAATGGTGAAAGTAGAGCGAGCGGTGGGGTCGGCCGTAGAAGCGTGAGCCGTAAACGACGTCGGCGACCTTGCGGCGGGCGATCAAGTCGTACATCTGTTGCCAGTCTGCCGGGTCGTATTCGAGATCGGCGTCCTGCACGATGATGACGTCGCCGGTCGCCGCAGCCATCGCTGTCTTGAGCGCCGCTCCCTTGCCCTTGTTGCGGTCGTGGAAGATGACTTTGACCGCCGCGGCTTCCGAATCGCCGACGCCGCCAAAACGATGCGCCAGCCATTCGCGGGTTCCATCCGTCGAGCCGTCATCGACGATGATCAACTCCTTGCTGACCCCGGGCAGCGCCGCCTGAACGATCTCGAGCAGCGCCGCGATGTTCCCGATCTCGTTGTAGGCGGGGATCAGGACGGACAGGCCATATTGCGCCACGGCGGTCGCTTCGGCGCGTTCGCGGTTGTAGAGGCTTACGTCCGCAGCCTTCTGCTGATAAACGCACCGGCCGCGTCGAGGGCGCGCTTGCCGGCGTCGAGCTCGGGCCAGAACAGCGGCCAGACGTGCACCATCTCCGGCCAGACCTGCAGGTCGACGCGGACATCGGCGGCGCCGGCGCGCTGCGCGAGGCGGATCGCGTCGTCGAGCAGCGTCTCGGCGGCGCCGACCTGGATCAGCAGCGGCGCCAGCCCGGCAAGGTCGGCGTAGAGCGGCGCCGCCAGCGGCGAGCGCGGGTCGGCGCCGGCGAGGTAGACGCGGGCGATGTCGAGGATGCCGGCCTTCTGTACCATCGGGTCGGCGGCGGCTCTCGACTCCATCGACCCGCCGAGCGCCTCCATGTCGATCCACGGCGACAGGCACCAGCCGCAGCCGGGCTGGGCCAGCCCCGCCTCGCGGATCGCCACCATCGCGGCGACCACGAGTCCGCCGCCGGCGCTGTCGCCGGCAATCGCGATACGCTCCGGCTTGAAACCTTGCGCCAGCAGGAAGCGATAGGCCGCGACCGAGTCCTCGACGGGCGCCGGGAACGGGTGCTCGGGCGCGAGCCGGTAATTCATCGCGAGCGCCACGCAATTCGCTGGGCGGCCGAGCTCGGCGACCATGTGACGATGGCTGTCGAGCGAGCCGAACAGATAGCCGCCGCCATGCGCGTAAAGGATCGCCGCGTCGTGCGCCGCACCCGGCGTCGACGTCCATTCCGCGGCGACGCCGTTGGCCGACACCTTTTCGACCTTGACGTCGCTCGCGAGGCCATAGGCGAGGCCGCGCGCGTCGGTGTCGCGGCGGCGCTGGTTCAGGTCGGCGGTGGCAGGGCGGCTGAGTATCTTGGCGCGCAGCGCGCCGATTTGGGGATCGCTCATCGCTGTTCCTCCGAAGGCAAGAGGCGGGCGGCCATTGTGTGCGAAGCGCGGCAGCGCGAGAATAGGGCATGTCTGCGACCATGATCGAAGCCGCGTCGCGCACGCCGGTGACGTTGCTGACCGGGTTTCTCGGCAGCGGCAAGACCACCGTGCTCAACCATGTGCTGAAGCACCCCGAGATGGCGGCCACCGCGGTCATCGTCAACGAGTTCGGCGAGGTCGGTATCGACCATCTGCTGGTCGAAAAGGCGACCGACGACGTCGTGCTGATGCAGAGCGGGTGCCTGTGCTGCACGATCCGCGGCGACATCGCCGAGACGCTGGTCAACCTGTTTGTCGACCGCGCCAAGGGCCGCATCCCTGGCTTCGAGCGGGTGGTCATCGAAACGACCGGCCTTGCCGACCCGGCGCCGATTCTGCACGCGCTGATGAGCGATCCGATCGTCGCCGAGCGCTATATGGTCGACGGCGTGGTGACGACGGTCGACGCGGTCAACGGCGCCGACACGCTCGACCGCCAGGTCGAGGCGGTCAAACAGGCGGCGGTCGCCGACCGGCTGCTGCTGACCAAATGCGATGTCGCGGACGCCGACCGGCGGCGCGACCTGGAGGCGCGGCTGGCGGCGCTCAACCCGGGCGCGCCGCTGATCGAGGTCACCGGGGGCGCGGTCGATCCCCGGTTTCTCTTCAACCTCGGCCTGTTCGATCCCGACAGCAAGACGGTCGAGGTGCAGCGTTGGCTCGGCGAGGAGGCTTATGCCGATCCGTCCGGTGAACACGCGCATGAGGGGCACGCGGACCAGCACCGTCACGATGTGAACCGCCACGACGCGCATATCGGGTCGTTCTGCATCGTGCGCGACCGGCCGATGTCGTGGACCGCGCTGTCCGGCTGGCTCGACGCGCTCGCCTCGATGCGCGGCAGCGATCTGCTGCGGGTGAAGGCGATCGTCGCGATCGAGGACCGGCCCGGGCAGCCGGTGGTGCTGCACGGGGTGCAGCACCTGTTTCACCCGCCGGTGCTGCTTCCCGCATGGCCGTCCGACGACCACAGGACGCGGATCGTCTTTATCACCCGCGACCTGCCGCGCGCGACGATCGAGCAAAGCCTCGCCGCCTTCACCGACGCCGAGCCGCCACCGGATCTTGCGCCGCCGCCGGCGGTGTAGCCGCAGTCCAGGTACCGCCGCACAGCATTGCGATAGAAGCCGCCCCCGCTTCGGCCCGCGCCACCCAACCGGGCCACTCGCGCGCTCGTTACAGCGCTGCCTTGAAGGCTTTCAGCGCATCCGCGTAGGTGTCGGGCGAGTAGGTCTGGTCGTTTGCGACGGCCGCGTAGAGCGCCTTCATCGCCGCGTCGAGCCGGGCGAGCTGGCTGTCGTCGACAAAGCCGAGCCCCCTCATCGCTGCGACCACCGACTCGAGCGCCATCACCTGCTGCTGCGCGCCGCTGTAGTCGAAATCGCTGCCCTCCAAGGCGGTCGCAATCACGGCGTTGCCGATCGCCCTGGCATCGTCCTTGGAGAATTCATGCCCCGCGAGCTGCGGGATCAGTTTGTTGGCGGCATCGCGCACCGCGCCGGCTTCGCGTTTCACGGCATCCCAATTGTCCGCGGTCGCCGCGTGCAGCGCCAGCATGTGGTCGTGCAGCGCCTTGGCCGCGTCGGGCGCGACCCGCGCGGCGGCGACCTGCAGCATCACGGTCGTCGCGTCATAGAGCTTGATCCGGCCCGGCGGCAGACCGGTCGAGGCGCGCGCCCGCCATTGCAGCTCGGCCATCGAATGGTGGCACGACTGGCAGTCGAACAGCGACAGCTCGTAATCGATACCCTTCGGCGCGTGCTTCTGGTCGACGATCAGATCCATGCGCTGCCTGACGTCGACTGCCTGTCCGATCGCCCAGAACTGCAGGTCGTTCGGTCGGCCCTTGCGCTGCACATAGCTCGGCGTGACGGTAAAATGCGCCGGCTCGATCGCGACGTAGGTGTCGAGCTCGAACGGCATCGGCGGGTGACCCGCCCCCATCATCCTGTGCGCGACAAACTTGCTGTCATTGCCGACATGGCAGGCCAGGCAGCGCTCGGCGCGCGCCACCGGCTGATCCATCGGGTACATGCCGGCGGCGACGTTGAGTTTGTGGTCGACCCCCTGGACGTGGGTGCCGAGCCACGGCAAGGCGCCGCCGTGGCAGGCTTCGCATCCGATTCCGTCCGCCACATTGAATTGCGGACCGCGCCGGTCGTCGGACACGTTGTCGGTGTGGCAATCGAGGCAGAGATTGGCCCGCTG
>JAFAWI010000486.1 GCA_019241915.1 Alphaproteobacteria bacterium | reverse complement strand
GGCCTCGGGACTTTTCGGTCCTTTCGTCGGTCCGACGTCACCAAAATCGTCCGATGCGACCAAGCCTGGCGGCGGTGCCTGCTGTTTGGGTTTTGCCGGAGCAGGCTCCGGTTGCGGCTCCGGTTTGGGTTGCTCGATGACCAGTTGGATCGGGATCAGCGGCGGGGTGGGCAAATTCGGCCGCAGCCAGGTGACGAGCGCAAGCAGCGGCAGCAGATGCAACGCCAATGAGACGAGCGGCGCCGGCGACAGCGAGCGTCGCCTCGGCGGCAGCTCGGGTGCGAGCGCCAGCCGCGTCGGGTCGAGCTGCGGCGCCGGCGCGATGTCGGCGAGTGCCGCGGTGCGCAGCGGCGGCGGCTGGTCGCGCTCGTCGCGTGGCTGGCCGGTCGCCTCCCAGGCCAGATCGATCGTGTCGGGAAGGTCGCTCAGGCGATGGCCTCGTCGGAGCCTCCGCGGCTGCCGCGCGTCACGCTAGCGCCCCAGCGCCTCGGGAAACCGCAGCGTCAGTTCGAGCTGCACCACATTGCCCCGGTACCATTGCGGCAATGGCGGGAATTTGCGGACGGCTGCGATCATCGCCTCGATCCGGCGATCGATATCGGCATACCCGGAACCGTGAACGACGCCGAGCGGGCCGATCGTGCCGTCGGCATAGACCACGACCGAAACGACGGTTTCCCCGCGGCGGTCGCCGATCACCGACATCGGCAGCAGGTCCATATGCTGCCGAGTCAGCGTCACAAGATAGGCAAGGTATTGGTCCTGAGTGGCCGCCGGACCTGCGTATTGCGCGGCGCGCGGCGCTTCATGCGGCGTCTCCTCGCGCTTGGGCACCGCAGCGCCCGTCGGCTTTGGCAGCTGGAACGCCGATTTCTGCTTGGGCGGCGCGGGTTTCGGCGCGGGCAGCGGCGGCGGGCTCGGGGCCTCGGCCGCCTGCGGGGGTGAGGGCGATTGATGCGGGTCGCCGGCGCTTTCGGGTGCGTCGCTGGTGGTGGGACCCAGCTCCTTTGGTTTGACGTCGCCCATATCGACCGAAGACAGCCGGCCTTGCTGCGGCTGAGCCGGCGGCGGCTCGGCGGCTTTTGGTGCAGGGGCGGGTGGGGGCGGCGGATCTTCGAAGACCAGCTGCACCGGGATCGGTGCGGCGATGTCGGGCGCCGTGGTGGGCCATGCGACGATGGTCAGCAACAACAGGAAATGCGCCGCCAGGGAGGCGATCGGCGAGCGCACCCGAATGGGCCGGGTCGCTGCCGCCGGCAGTTCCCAGGTCAGGCCGATGCGTTCCGGGTCAAGCCGCGCCGGCTCGCCGAATTCGACAAAAACCGGCGCCGAGTCCAGCACCGGCTCGCGCCGCTCGTCGTGGCTCGGCGCCGCCTCGGCCGGCCGCGTTTCGCCGAACACGATTTCCAGCGCGTCGAAGCTGTCGAACGTCTCTGTAACCGCCACCCTTGCCTATCCCCTGACCCCCAACCCACACTCGTCGATGCGCACTCAGCGCGCATCGTCGCCGAGCCCGGCGAGCCTCAGCCATTCGGCCTCGTCGAGCGTCGTGACGCCAAGCGCCGCGGCCTTGGTCGCCTTCGACCCGGCGTCGGCCCCGACCACCACAAAATTGGTTTTGGCCGAAACCGAGCTGGCGACATTGGCGCCAAGCGCCTCGGCACGCGCCTTTGCCTCCGACCGGCTCATCGCTTCGAGACCGCCGGTGAACACGATCGTTTTGCCGGCAAGCGGCGAGGCCGCGCCGCGATTCGGCGCCTCATAGTCCACCACAGCGACTTCGCGGGCAAGCTCGTCGAGCAGATCGCGGTTATGCGGCTCGGCGAAAAACCCGATGATGTCGGCGGCCATGTCGGCGCCGATGCCGTGCACATCGAGCAAACCGGCGCGAGCCGGGCTTTCCGGGTCCTGCGCCGCATTCATCTCGGCGCGCCAATGCGCCAGCGAGCGGTAGTGCCGCGCCAGCAGCCGTGCGGTCGCCTGCCCGACCTGCGGAATGCCGAGCGCGTTGATGAAGCGGTCAAGCGCGATGCGTCGCCGGTCGTCGATCGCCGCAACCAGCTTGTTGGCGCTGACCTCGCCCCAGCCCTCGCGCCCGACCAGAACGTCGGCCTTGAGGCGGAAGATGTCGGCCGGGCCGCGGATCAGGCCATCGTGCCAGAATTCGGCGATGTGCTTCTCGCCGAGGCCCTCGATGTCGAAGCAGTCGCGCGCCACAAAATGCTTCAGCCGCTCGACCGCCTGCGCGGCGCAGATCAGCCCGCCGGTGCAGCGGCGCGCCGCCATGCCCGGCTCGCGCACCGCCAGGCTGCCGCAAACCGGGCA
>JAFAWI010000299.1 GCA_019241915.1 Alphaproteobacteria bacterium | reverse complement strand
TAGAGCGCAGAGGCCATCGGCGGCTCGGCGATGTACGACATGTCGGTGTGCCAGATCGCCTCGTAGGCGCCAAGCTGGCCGATCGCGACGCCATTCTCCACGACGTTCGAGATCACCATCACGTAGTCGCGGGCGTCCGGTGCGGATCCGGCGGCGATCGGCGCGTGGTCGAGCTCGCCGAAGTGGCGGCTGAAGCGCATCAGATCGTCGTCGCTGAGATGCTGGCCACGGAACCGCAGCACCAGGTGGTCGCCCCAGGCCTGCTTGATCTCGGCGATGGTTTCGGGCGGCAGCGGCCCGGCGAGGTCGACGCCCTCGATATCGGCGGCGAGCGCCGCGCCGGTCGGCCGTACCCGCAAAGCCTGCCGCTCCACGACCGCCGCCATCGCGCGCCTCCCAAATGTTTGCGCGGCTAAGATTGCGCCGTCCGGCGGCGCAGCGCAAACACCGCGCGCCCGAGATCGCGCAGCCGCGCCGGCAGCATCGCATTGAGCACGTCGTCGCGGCGGATGAAGTGATGAAACAGCGCCGCCGCCGCATGCAGACCGATCAGGATCAGCAGCGCGTTGGCGGCAAGCGCGTGCCAATCGTGCAGTTGCCGCGCCAGCGGCTTATCGACACCGATCACCGGCGGTATGCTGTAGAGCAGAAACAGCTCGACCCGCTGGCCGCGCGCGTTGGTGTGCAACAAGCCGAGCACGGGCTGTGCCAGCAGCAGCGCGTAGATGAGCAGTTCGTTGCCGCGCGCCGCGAGCTTCTGCAGCGGATGCAGATCTTCGGGCAGCGGCGGCGCTCGCGTGAAGACGCGCCACACGAGGCGGAAGACAGTCAGCGCCTGGACGCTGAGGCCGAGCGAGCGGTGCAGCTGCATGACCGGCAGATACCACTCGCCGACGAGGCCGGAATGGGCCGACCATGCGGTGCCGTAGACGGCCACGATGAGGCCCAAGGTCAGCCAGTGAATGCCCCGGATCACGCCATCGTAGTTCGGTGGATGCGCTGTCATGCCGTTGCCACGCCCCCTTTGCCGACAAGACCGGAGTGCGGCGCCGGTTATTCGCGGCCGGCATTGATTGCGCGGGAGGCGGCGGCTAGGTTGCCGCGTTCCCGTCAGAAGATGCCGCAAGGAGCTCGGCCATGCCCGACGACGTTCGCAGACCGGTGTTCGACAAGGCGCGCCTGCCGAGCCGGCATGTCACGATCGGACCCGAGCGCGCGCCACACCGCGCCTTTCTCTACTCGATGGGACTGACCGAAGAGCAGATCAACCAGCCGCTGGTCGGGGTCGCGACCACGTGGAACGAGGCGGCGCCGTGCAACATCGCGCTCGCCCGCCAGGCGCAAGCCGCAAAGAAGGGCGTCGCCGCGGCGCACGGCACGCCGCGCGAGTTCACCACGATCACCGTGACCGACGGGATCGCCATGGGCCATGCCGGGATGAAGGCCTCGCTGATCAGCCGCGAGGTCATCGCCGACTCGGTCGAGCTGACGATGCGCGGGCATTGCTACGACGCGCTGGTCGGTCTCGCCGGCTGCGACAAGTCGCTGCCCGGCATGATGATGGCGATGGTGCGGCTCAACGTGCCGAGCGTCTTCATGTATGGCGGGTCGATCATGCCCGGCCGGTTTCGCGGCCACGATGTGACGATCGGCGATGTCTACGAGTGGGTCGGCAAGCACTCGATCAAGGACGCGACCGACGAGGATTTGCACGAACTCGAATGCGTCGCGTGCCCGTCATCGGGGTCGTGCGGCGGCATGTTCACGGCCAACACGATGGCCGCGGTCTCCGAGGCGATCGGGCTGGCGCTCCCCGGCTCGGCCGGGGCGCCGGCGCCATACGATTCGCGCGACGCCTATGCCGAGGCGTCGGGGCAGCAGGTCATGGAGCTGATCCGCATGAACCTGCGGCCGCGCGACATTGTCACCCGCAAGTCGCTGGAGAACGCTGCGGCCGTTGTGGCGGCGGCCGGCGGGTCGACCAATTCGGGGCTGCATCTGCCGGCCATCGCCAACGAATGCGGCATCGATTTCGACCTGCACGAAGTCGGCAAGATCTACGCGCGCACGCCGTATATCGGCAACCT
>JAFAWI010000109.1 GCA_019241915.1 Alphaproteobacteria bacterium | reverse complement strand
GGTCGGTGACAAGGTCGAGATCCAATCGACCGGCGCCTACACGTCGAGCTACGCTTCGGTCGGGTTCAACGGCTTCCCGCCGCTGCGGACCTACTGCATCTGACCGAATATTGCTGCATGACGGCAGCGCCACCAGATTTCACCCTGCTGCTCGTGCGGCGACGCGGGGCTGGCAGCGCTTATCGGTTTCGCGGCAGGCCGCGGCCCTTCTCGGCAAAATGCGACCCACGGCCGGCGACTTCCTGGACGAGTTTGCGCAGCATTGCATCGGCAAAGCTGTCCATGTTCTCGGCGACGAGGCAGAACCCGGAGGGGCCGCCGATCACGTTCTGCTTGTAATAATCGGCCAGCCACGGCTCCTCGGTGAGGATCGCCAAACCGTTGATCGTGATGCCCTGCGCGACCAGCCGGTCGCGCACCTGTTCCGGCGCCGGACCGAAATTTGCCATGCCGTCGCCGGAGACATCGACCACCCGGTGCGCCGCCGGCTCGGGAGCGTGTTCCAACGCCGCCGCCGCGGCCAGCATTGCCGCGCCGATCGCGGTGAGGCCGTGCGAGGTGCGCTCGCTTGCCCGCACCGCCGCTGCAAAGCCGGCCGCGCCGGCGCGGCTGGCGATGCGGGTCCAGCCCACAGTTATTGCGATCTTGTCCGGATCGGACCATTCGAGCACCAGCGCCTCGATGCCGCCCGGCGCGGCGGCGATGGCGTCGATCAGCTGCGGCGTCTCGAAGGCGCGGGCGATTCCGTCGTGCTGCAGCAGATAGCGTTCGGTCGAAACGCTTTCCGAGACATCGACCGCCAGCACCAGGGCGACCGACGCCGCCGGCGCCGGGGCCGCGCCGAGCGCCGTCGCGGCGAGCGCAACAAAGGCGAGGGCGGGCCGCATCGGCGGTAGGGAAACGGTTCGCACGGCCGGCGGCAAGAGGGAAAGCTGGTCCGGGAATGAGGTCCGGAGGCGATCCGGCGATCCCGGCCCGGATCGACCGCCAGCGAGAGGCGGTCCGGACCTACCCTACCAACAACAAAAACCGTGCCAACCAACGTCATGTGACAAACTGCCCACTTCGGGCGACCGCCCCAGCATCGGCCGCCGCGTTTTGCGGCATTTGCCCGCATCTTCGCCGCCGCAAACCCGAGCGCGAAGGACGCTGCAAGCGATCTGCAATTCGCTTTAGGATGGGCCGCACGACAAAGGGAGAGCGGTCGATGGCGCATCTGCCCACCGACGACGGCGTCAAGCTTTACTATGAAGAGACCGGCAGCGGCACGCCCGTCGTCTTCGTCCACGAATTCGCCGGCGACTATCGCAGCTATGAGCCGCAAATCCGCTACTTCTCGCGACGCTACCGCTGCGTCGCGTTCAACGCGCGCGGCTTTCCGCCCTCCGATGTGCCGGAGGATTTCGAGCGGTATTCGCAAGATCGGGCGCGTGACGACATCCGGGCGGTGCTCGATGCGCTGCGGATCGCCAAAGCGCACATCGTCGGCATCTCGATGGGCGGGTTCGCGACCCTGCATTTCGGCTTCGCCTATCCCGACCGGGCGCTGTCGCTGGTGGTGGCCGGCTGCGGCTATGGCGCGGCGCCCGGCGCACGCCAGCAATTTCACGACGAGACCGCACGGACCGCAGGGCAAATCGCCGAGAAGGGCATGGCCGAGGTCGCCAAAAGCTACGGCGCCGGCCCAACCCGCGTGCAGCTCGAAACCAAGGATCCGCGCGGCTATGCCGAGTTCATGGCGCAGCTCAAGGAGCACTCGACGGTGGGCTCGGCCAACACGATGCGCGGCGTGCAAGCCCGCCGGCCGTCGCTGTGGGATCTCGTCGACCGGATGAAGACGCTCGACGTGCCGACCCTGGTCGCCACCGGCGACGAAGACGACCCGTGCCTCGAACCGGGCCTTTTGATGAAGCGGCACATCAAGAGCGCGGCGCTGGTCGTGCTGCCCAACACCGGACACGCGCTCAACCTCGAAGAACCGGACCTGTTCAACCGGCTGTGCGACGATTTCTTTCACCAGGTCGAGAGCGGCCGCTGGCCGCGCCGCCACCCGAAGGCGGTGCCCGGCGCAATACTTGGGATGTAATCCGGCGGTCGTTTTCTCCGAAGCACCCGCCTGCCGCGAGCTTGACCCGCGGGTCCACGTCTTCATCTGCGAACAACGCCCATCAAGACGAGGATGCCCGGAACAAGTCCCGGCAAGGGAAGAATGTGGCAGGAACTACCGCGCTGCGGTGGCGCGCGGCTTGGGCCAGTTCTCGGGGTCTTCGAG
>JAFAWI010000032.1 GCA_019241915.1 Alphaproteobacteria bacterium | reverse complement strand
ACAATGTCGCGCTGCAATACCCCGATCTCGAATTTGTCCGGCCGTGTAATCTCTGCCCGCACATGAAGCGGATCACGCTCGGCAACATCCGCCACGCGCTCGAAACGATGACGCACGAGGTGACCGTGCCGGCCGAGATTGCCGCGCCGGCCCGGCGCGCGGTCGAACGCATGCTAGAGATTGGCTGAGCCATGATCCGTCTTCTCATCGAACCGATCGTCCGCGCGGCGCTGGCCGAGGATTTGGGCCGCGCCGGCGACATCACCACCGATGCCGTGGTGCCGCCCGACGCGCGGATCGAAGCGGCGATCGTGCCGCGCCAACCGGGCGTGCTGGCCGGGCTCGACGCCGCGCTGATGGCCTTCGAGCTGCTCGATTCGAGCCTGGCACTGCAGCGTCTCGTCGCTGACGGGGCGCGCATCGAGCTTGGTCAGGCGGTCGCCCGGATCAGCGGGTCGGCGCAGCCGGTGCTCACGGCCGAGCGCACGGCCCTGAACCTGCTGTGCCGCTTGTCCGGCGTCGCCAGCGCGACCCGCTCACTGGCCGATGCGATCGAAGGTCACAAGGCCAAGATCGTCTGCACCCGCAAGACCACGCCGGGGCTGCGCATCCTCGAAAAGGAGGCGGTGCGGCTGGGCGGCGGCGCCAATCATCGCTTTGGCCTCGACGATGCGATGCTGATCAAGGACAACCACGTCGCGATGGCGGGCGGCGTCGTGCCGGCGCTGCGCCGCGCCAAGACGGCGGCCGGGCATCTCGTCAAGATCCAGATCGAGGTCGATACGCTGGCCCAGCTCGAGGAGGTCCTGACGGAGGGGTCCGACGCCGTGCTGCTCGACAACATGGACCCGCCGACCCTGCGCCGCGCGGTCGAAATGGTGGCGGGTCGCGCGATCATTGAGGCGTCCGGCGGCGTCACCCGCGAGACCGCGCCGGCGATCGCCGCCACGGGTGTCGACCTGATCTCCTCCGGCGGGATCACGCATTCCGCGCCGGCCCTCGACCTCGGCCTCGACATCGTCGAATAGAACGATGGCCACCCCGCCGCAGACCGAGAGCCATCGTTCCGAGCGGTTCGCCGCCTATATTGCCGCGCGCCGCTTCGACCCGCCGCGCCCATTGCTGATGCGCGCTGCCGCGCTCGCCGAACCCAAAGACCATGCGCTCGACGCCGGCGCAGGGGCACTCAATGCGACCAAATACCTGCTGTCGGCCGGGTTCGCCCATGTCACCGCGCTCGATTCCGCGCCGGCGTCGCAAAAGGAGGCCGAGGAGCTGCCGGCCGACCGCGCCACGTTTGTCCTGTCGCGTTTCGAGGATTTCCGTTACCCCGCCGGCGCTTATGATCTGGTCAATGCCGAGTTCGCCCTGCCGTTTATCCGGCGCGAAAGCTTTGCCGCGGTTTTTGCCGCGCTGCTCGGCTCGGTGAAGCCTGGCGGCGTGTTCACCGGACAGTTGTTCGGCCTTAACGACAGCTGGAACACGGCCGAAAGCGGGATGAACTTCCACGGCCGCAACGATGTCGAGCGGCTGCTGCACGGTTTCGAGATCGTCGAGCTCGAAGAGGAAGACCACCCGGGCAAGACCAAACTCGGCGAGCCCAAGCATTGGCACATCTTCCACATCCTGGCGCGCAGGACTGGCTAGACTAGCGCGCACCCGGCTCGTGGTGGCAGCAAGCGTCAACACCGTCATCGTACTTGTCGTGCAGTTTCACCCAATCGGTCAGGTTGCCGTTCTTGGTCTCGTTGCGCCCTTTCGGCGTCATGTCGAGCAGCGCGTAGCTGCTGAGCATTACCTCGCCGCCGCGCGCGAATGACGAATAGGTGTGAAAGATCGCGCCGGTCTCGTCCTTGTAGAAGATGCTTCGCCCCGACATCTCCTCCATCGGCTTCGCGCCCTCGCGAAAATTGTAGGTGGCTTTGCCGGCGGCGATCTGTTCCGGCGTAAACGAGGCATTGAAGTCGTAATTGAAGTCGCCGCCGAACGACGACACCCAGCGGAAGCGCCATCCCATGCGCCGTTTGACCGCGGCGATTTCTGGATAGGGCGCGCGCGACACCGCGACGTACGACACGTCGTGATTTTCCAGATGCACCACGACGCCGTCGATATGGTCCGACTCGAACGAGCAGCCGACGCACGGGTCCCTCCAGCCCGGGCCCAGCATGAAATGCTTGATGACGAGCTGGCTGCGCCCGGCGAACAGGTCGCCGAGCGTCTCGCGGCCGTTTGGACCTTCGAACACGTATTCCTTGTCGAGCCGGACCCAGGGGAGCCCGCGCCGCTCCTCGCTCAGGTGGTCGCGCAGACGGGTCCATTCCTTTTCCTTGGCGAGCAGCGCCTTCCGCGCTTCGAGCCATTCCGCGCGCGACACGACCGGATGTTGCATGGTCCACCTCCTGGATTCCGTTCGTTGTGTCTCATTCCGCCGGCGATAGATGCGGCGTCGAGGGTTCTTGGGGTGGCTGTGCCGGCCTGAAGGCGAACATCATCGCGGCCGCCGCAAGCCCGGTCAGCAAGGAGCCAAAGTAAAGCCATTGGTAGCTGCCATACGTGTCGAAGATCACGCCGCCGGCCACCGGCCCCAACGCCATCCCGAGGCTCGACGCCATGGTCGCAGCGCCAACGAGCGTTCCGATAATCGGCGGCGGGAAGTTCTCGCGCACAAGCACCGCATAGAACGGCATCACCCCCGCGTATGCGAAGCCGAAGACGATGGCAACCGCGTAAAACTGATACTGCGCGTGTGCGAAGGCGTAACAGAACGCTGCCGCCGCTTGCTGCAGTAACCCGAAGACGAAGACTCGCTTGGTCCCAAACCGATCTCCGAGCAAGCCGAACACGATGCGCCCGGCCAGTCCCGCCAACCCTTCGACGCTATAGATCGAGACCGCCGCGATGACCGGCAAGCCACAGGAGATCGCATAGCTGACCGTGTGGAACAGCGGGCCGGAGTGGGTCAAACAGCACAGGAAATAGGTGCCCGCGAGCACGGCAAATTGCGGCGACGTCAACGCTCGCCGAACGGTCATTGGTGAACTGGCGGCACGCCGCTGCACGGGGTCGTGCGACACGGCGGGCGCGCGCCGGATCAAGAAGGCCGTTGGCAGGAGCAGCGCCCAAACCGCCAAGCCGATCGTCAGCTGGGCGAACCGCCAGTCGTGATTCGACACGAGGACGGCGGCAATCGGCGCTACCGTCATGGGCGCGACCCCCATGCCGGCCGATACAAGCGAGACCGCTAGGTTGCGATGCCGCTCGAACCATCCGGTCACCGTCGCCATAAGCGGCGCGAAGATGGCGCCGCCGCCCGCGCCGACCAGCACTCCATAAATGAATTGAAACTCCGCGACAGAAGAAGCGCGGCTTGCGAGCATGAGACCAAGGCCGAGCAGGCTGCTGCCGGGCAGCAGCACGGCGCGAGGGCCGAACCGGTCCAGCATCGCGCCCCAACCAAAGCTGGCGACGCCCATGGCCACGAAATTGAGGGTCATCGCCAACGAAATGTCGGCGCGCGACCATCCCGTCGCGGTCGACATCGGCTGCAGGAACACCGGCAGCGAAAAGATCGAACCGATCGCGACACAGCCCATGAAGGCGCCGGCGGCGACGATAACCCAGCGATAACGGGATTTCATTTTGCCGCCTCGGCCTGTCGTTAAAGGAGTCGTCACGGCCGCGCCCTGCGCTGGTTAACGTACTCGGTGAGCCGGTCAAGGCTGCTCGACCAGCCGATATTGTGGGCGTCGCGCCCTGCGGTGGTGGCGAAGCCTTCTTGCCGCAACGTTAGTTCCGTCTTGTTCTGCCCGAGCTCCGCCAGAGTGACGGTCACGACGGTTTCTGGGCCATGTCCGGGCGTACCGCCCTGTTCCCAGACGAAGGTGAAGACCAGGCGCTCGGGCGCCACGATCTCGCGATAGACCCCGCGCGACCGATGCTCCGCACCTTCCGGCGATCGCAAGCGGCGGCGCCACTCGCCGCCGACCCGGACGTCCATGGCGTTCGACACCGTGGTAAAGCCTTTTGGCCCCCACCATTGCGCGGCCTGGTGCGGGTCGATCCATGCCGCGAAGACGAGATCGCGCGGCGCGTCGAGGACGCGGGTGATAACCAGGGTCCGCCCGTCGCTCATCGTGGCGCACCTTTCGGCTGCATCTTGCGGAGATATTCCGCGAGGTTATCCAGGCTTTCATCCCAGAAGCGGCGGTAGTCTTCGAGCCATTCGCTGGCTTCTTTCAAAGGTTGGGGCGCGAGCCGGCATGGGCGCCATTGTGCGGCGCGCCCGCGTTTGATCAGGCCGGCATGTTCCAGCACCTTGAGGTGCTTCGACACCGCCGGCAGGCTCATCGCGAAGGGCTCGGCGAGTTCGGTGACCGACGCTTCGCCGAAAGCGAGACGCGCGAGGATCGCGCGTCGCGTCGGGTCGGCGAGGGCGCCGAACGTATTGGTTAGCGGATCAGGCATTTGTATTTATCTGGTCGGTTAATTAATCGATTAGTTAAATACGATTCGGCGAGTTGTCAAGTCGGCCGGTCGTGACGTAAGCCGCGCGCCGGGCTTATTATTGACGTCGATGGCAGCGAAGGAGCAGCACGATGGCCGACGGCAGCACCCCGATCGTTCCGGAAACTCCGGCCGAGGCGGTGACTCCGGCCGGCATCAACCACCTCGTCATCAATGTCCGCGACATCGAGGAGTCGCATAAGTTCTGGACCGAGACGCTCGGCTTCAAGCAGGTCGGCTACTCGAAGCGGCGCAACGGCAAGATGCGCTTCTATTCGGGCGACCACGACGGCCGGATGAATCATCATGACATTGCGCTGTGCGAGAACCCGAACCTGCCCAAGCCGCCGGCGGAATGGGCGATGTTCGACATGCCGGTGGCGATCAACCACATCGCGATCACCTTGCCGAACCGCGAGGCGTGGCTGAAGCAGCTCGCCTGGCTGCGCGCCAAGGGCGTCAAGTTTCAGGCCCGCGTCGCGCACGGCATGACCCACAGCCTCTATATTGTCGATCCCAACGGGTATGGCGTCGAGGTGCTGTACGAGTTGCCGCGCGAGGTCTGGGGCGACAACATCCAGGGCGCGATCGACTACGCCGACCGGCTGCCCACCGAGGGTGACGAGGCGTTTATCGACGACACGAACTACCCCCATTTCGGCCCGGCGGATAAAGCCGCCGAATAACGCCTGGGTCTCAATCGCCGCTGACCTGCGTGCCTTGCGCCGCAGTTGTAGCGGCTTTGGGTGACGGTCGGCGGCGACCGTCGTTAGGCGCCTCAACAAGCCCGGTGGCGGCTCCGAACGAGGCGGCAGGAGCGGCAGCGATGCGATTTACCTTCAAGAACCCATGGGGGGTTTAATCTAGGCGCGGCGGTCCTGCCGGTTGTGGCGGTGATTCTGGTCAACCTGCTCGGCGCCTGCGTGTACCCGGTGCGGCGGGTGGAAGCGCGCCATGTTGGCAGCCGCGCCGGCCGTGTCATGAGATTCGCTCACCGGCTGCCACTAAAAAGACGGCAACGGCGCACCACATGATCGCGCTGAGTAATCGACGCGCGCGGAGCCGGGCCATGCTGGTCGTCACGACGGAGAACGTGCCGGGTCACCGGGTCGTCGAAGTCAAAGGCCAGTGTTTTGGCGTGGTGGTGCGCAGCCGCGGTCTCGGCGGCAACATTATGGCGGGTCTGCGCTCGCTGGCCGGCGGCGAGATACACGAATACACCGAGCTGCTCGAAGACGCGCGGCGCAGCGCGATCGACCGGCTGGTGTCCAACGCGTCGTTGATGGGCGCCAACGCGGTCCTGATGATGCGCTTCGACTCCTCGGAAATCGGCCAGACGATGAGCGAGATCGTTGCCTATGGAACGGCCGCGGTGATCGAGCCTGCGGGCTGAGGCCATGACGGTGCTGCGCGCGGTTCTGATGGCGATCGGTGTCGTTGCGCTCGCGGGCGCGGCGCTGCTTGCGGCGCTGTGTCCGGTCATGTTTCCGGTCTACTTGTGGTTGGGTCTCTGGGGAACCGTGCTGCTCGGCGGCATCGTGTTCGAGCGCGGGCGCTACAAGCCCGCCCGGCCGGGCCACCCGGGACCGGGCTGGGTGCCGACCGACGAGCGCTTTGTCGATCCGCGCAGCGGCGCGACCGTCACCGTCTATTTTCAGCCGAGTACCGGCGAGCGCCGCTACGTCGGCCGCTGACCGCGGTCAGTGCTTGACCTCCGTGTAGGGCAGGATCGCGTCGCCGTTTTTGTACTGCGCCGGCCACAGCACGGTCTCGCCCTTGCCGTCGCGGAAATCGTCGACGCTGGTGCCGCTGATGTTCTGAAACTGCACCGTCATCACCCGTGCCTTCGACCATTCGCCCTTGTCGCCGAAGGTCACATCGCCGACCAGCGTCTTGAAGCTGTGACCGCGGATGTAGTCGGCGAGCTTGTCCTGGTCGAGGCTCTTGGTTTGCTCGACCGCCTCGCCCAGGACTTGCAGATCGGCGTAGGCCCACGGCCCCAGATAGTAGCCAAGCGGGTCGACACCTTCCTTCCCGGCCCGTTCCTGGTACTTCTTCAGAAAATCCATGACCCCGGGAAACTGCAGCGCCGGCGCCGGCAGCCACCAGTCGAAGGTGATCAGGCCGTTCAACATCGGTCCGAGCGAGGTCTTGATCGAGGTCGATTGCGGGCCGGTCGGGCTGCCGCCGAACACCTTGGTGTTGAGCCCCAGCTCATGCACGCTGCGGATGAAGCCGACGCTGTCGTTGGGATAGGACGACAGGTAGACGATGTCGGGGTTGGTCGCCTGGATGGCGCGGATGATCGGGCTGAAATCGGTCGTGTTGAGCGGGTATGTCTTGTCGTAGACGAGCTCGATGCCGGTCTTTTTGGCGTTGGTGCGAGCACCGTCGGCGCCGTTGCGCGTGGCCTCGCCGTCGCCGACCGCGAGCGCCATCGTCTTGAGGCCGAGCTTGTCCTTGTTGGCCTTGACGATCTCAAAAAACCCTTCGGAGATCGCCGGCCGCGGATCGGG
>JAFAWI010000643.1 GCA_019241915.1 Alphaproteobacteria bacterium | reverse complement strand
GTTTAGGGTCGCGCGGCCGCACGGTCAACAAAGCTATCGGGCAACAGGCGCTATAGCCCGAAGCGGGCCCACAGCAACCGCGCCTCCAGCCAATCGACAAGATCGGCAACGATCGCAAAGCCGCGCTGCTCGACGCCGCGAACTGGCCGCGGAAGAAACCAGCGCCGCCGGCGCTCGGTCGCGATCGACACCAGCCGCACCCGCTCGCCAAAGCGGGCCCGCAGCACGGTGCGCAGATCGCCGATGCCATCGACCAGGCCCTTGGCCAGCGCCATCCGCCCGGTCAGCACCTCACCCGAGAACAGCGTCTCGTCCGCGGGGTCGATCTTGCCGGCGCGGCGGCGTTTGACGTGCTCCTTGAACGCGGCGTGGATGTCACCCTGCAACGTTTCGAGCCGCTCAAGGTCGCGCTCTGCCTCCGGCAGAAACGGGTCGAGCAGCGATTTGTTCTCGCCGGCTGTGTGCAGGCGGCGGTCTACGCCGAGCCGGTCGATCAACCGGGTAAAGCCGAACCCGCTGCTAACCACGCCGATCGAACCCAATAGCGAGGTCTCGTCGGCGTAGACCTCATCGCCGGCCAGCGCCAGCCAATAGCCGCCCGATGCCGCGACGTCCTCGGCAAAGGCAAAAACCGGCACGCGCTTCTCATCGGCCAGCGCGCGGATGCGGCGATAGAGCAGCGACGACTGCACCGGCGATCCGCCAGGCGAATTGACGACAAGCGCCACGGCGGCGAGGCGCTTCATTCGGAACGCGCGGTCGAGCGCGTTGGCATGGGTCGACAGCGAAATAGCACCGCGCCATTGCCGGGCGGCGATCACGCCGTCGAAGCGCAATACCGGCACAATGGGCGGCGGGTCGCGCAGACGGTCGATCAAATCGGAAAACGCCATGCGGGTTGAGATGGGTATTGCAGGCGGTGCCGGCCAGTCCGGCTAAAGCGGCAGTGCCTCACCACTGCGCAACACAGCCTCTGCCGCGCGCGAAAAGCGTCCATCGCCTTCGTGCAGCATCAGGCCGACCGCAAGCCGGGCAGGCGACGCAACCTGCTTGCGCGCGCGCACCAGGATGCGCGAGGCCGGCCGCCCCTGCCCCGGCCACAGCGGAAACACGACGACCTCGCCCGCGCGCCCGGCGATCTGACCGAGCACCGCGTCGATCCGGTCCGCGCGGTGCACCAGCGTGATGCTGCCGCGTGGCTTTACCATCGACAGCGCGAAGCGGACCCAATCGCCCAATTCGGCACCGCCTTCCACCGTCGCCTCGGCCCGCGCCGGGTTTGGTGTCTCGTTTGCGCGGTTGCGTTCGAGGTAGGGTGGATTGGCGATAACATGGTCGAACGCGCCCGCGCTGATCCGCGGCGGCGGCTGCAACAGGTCGCCGACCATTACCGAGACGCGCTGTTCCATCCCGTTGAGGATGATGTTGTCACCGGCGATGCGGACCAGTTCGCGCTGCCGTTCGAGCCCTACCACCCGGCATTGCGGCTGGCGTGCCGCGACGCAAAGCATCGCGGCACCGGTGCCGCAACCGATATCGAGCACCACCTCGCCCGGCTCGACGGGTGCCGCGGCGGCAAGAAACACCGCGTCGATCGAGGCGCGGGCACCATTGACCGGCTGCAGCAATCGCACCCGGCCACCGAGGAGCGCGTCCTCGCTGAGCCGCAGACCCTCTTCCGGCACCGTCATCGTGCGCTGTCTGCGTCGGCAACGACGCCCTTTGCCCGTACGAAATCCTGTTCTTCGACCATCAGGCGGCGCTGGATCGCCCCGATGCTGCCCTCAACAAGGCTTGTGTGCTGGTCGAGCACGAGACAGGGGATGCCGGCATCAGCGAGCAGCGCCTCGACCCATGACAGCCGGACGACGTCGTTGGTGCGCAGCAACTCCTTCATCGGCGGCTCGTTCGCTATCGGTGCCGGCAACGGCCCGCACACTTGACCCGGCACCCCCTCACTCTATGCTCGCTCGCCTTCGGGCCCGTCAAGCTCGTCCGCCCGCGGACAATTTGGCAAGCGGCCGAGTGCCGATCGAGGAGTAGTCGTGGCCCTGCCGGTACCAAGCGCCGATCGCTCTGCCGCACCCGCCGCCCCGTCGCTGGAGCCGCTGTTCCGCTTGATGTCGGCCGATCTCGAACGGGTCAACGCGGTGATTGTCGCGCGGATGCACAGTCCGGTCCCGCTGATCGCGCAGCTGGCCAAGCACATCGTTTCGGCCGGCGGCAAGCGGCTGCGGCCGCTGCTGACGCTGGCTTGCGCGCGACTCGGAGGCTATCGCGGCGAGCGGCACATTGCGATCGCCGCGGTCGTCGAATTCATCCATACCGCCACCCTGCTGCACGACGATGTGGTCGACGCCAGCGCGCTGCGGCGAGGCAGAGACACGGCGAACGCGGTGTGGGGCAACAAGCCGGCGATCCTCGTCGGCGACTTTCTGTTCGCCCGCGCCTTCCAGCTGATGGTCCAAGACGGCTCGCTGCGCGTGCTCGACATCCTGTCGCAGGCCGCATCGGTGATTGCGGAGGGCGAAGTCCATCAATTGATGACCGCGAACGACACCGCCACCTCGGAAGCGGACTATCTTGCCGTCATCGAAGCCAAGACTGCCGCCCTGTTCGCCGCCGCGGCCCGCGTCGGCGCAGTGCTCGCCGAGCGCTCTGCCGACGACGAAATGGCGCTGGAGCGCTTTGGCCGAAACCTCGGCATCGCCTATCAGCTGGTGGACGACATGCTCGATTTTTCCGCGCGGGAGGTCGAACTCGGCAAGCATGTCGGCGACGATTTCCGCGACGGCAAAATGACGCTGCCGATTGTGGTCGCCTTTGCCAGGGGCGATGCGGAGGAACGTTCGTTCTGGCGCCGGACCCTCGAAAATGGCGAGCAGCGCGATGGCGATCTGGAACGGGCGCTGGGCATCCTGAAGCGTCGCGGTGCGCTGGCCGAGACACTGGCCCGAGCCCGCGCTTACGCCGCGGCAGCCGCCGAGGCGCTGGACGGCTTTCCGGATAATCCGCTGCGGCGGGCACTCGCCGAGGCTGCGGCGTTCGCCACCGAGCGCGGCTTCTGATTGCGGATTGGCCGTATTGGCGCTATAGACCGCGGCCGGTCGGCGGAGTGTAGCTCAGCCTGGTAGAGCACTGCTTTCGGGAGGCAGGGGCCGGAGGTTCAAATCCTCTCACTCCGACCATTTATCGCTGCAAGCCCAGCGTTCTTCGGTATGCTGGAACGCCGGATCGGCCATCCGCTCACCAAGACC
>JAFAWI010000256.1 GCA_019241915.1 Alphaproteobacteria bacterium | reverse complement strand
GCGCCGCAGGTGGGCGATTACGACCGCGAGCGCGGCCAGCCCGCGCAGGATTTGGATGGACAGCAGCGGCCCGCCAGTCGGCGGCGGTGCGCGCAACGGGTCGCGAAGCGTCACGCCGAGAGGCCCGTCGCCCTGCGGTTCGCGAATATCTCGCGCAGCTTCGACTTCATGATCTTGCCGGTCGCTGTGTGTGGCAGTTCGTCGACAACCGCGATGTCGTCGGGCAGCATCCATTTGGGAAACTGCTGGGCCAGCATCGCCATCAGCCTGTCGCGGTCGGGCTGACAGCCGGGGCGGGCGACTACGATGAGTAGCGGCCGCTCCTGCCATTTCGGATGCGGGATCGCGATCGCCGCCGCCTCGGCGACCGCCTCGTCCGCCAGCGCGGCATTTTCAAGGTCGATCGAGCTGATCCATTCGCCGCCCGATTTGATCACATCCTTGTAGCGGTCGGTCAGCCGGACATACCCGTCCGGGTCGATCGAGGCGACATCGCCGGTATGGAACCAGCCGTCTGGCTCCACCGCCGCGTCGCTCGCCTCCTCGTCGTCGAAATAGCCGCTGACAATCCACGGCCCGCGCCCCAGCAGCTCGCCGACCGCCTGTCCGTCATGTGGCAAGGCCTCGCCGCGGTCGTCGACGATCTTCATCTCGACGCCAAAGACCGGGCGGCCTTGCGTGAGCTTGACCGCGGTTTGCGCCTCGGGCGGCAGTTTGTGGTGCTTTGCCTTCAGCGCCGCGGTGGTGCCGAGCGGGCTCATCTCGGTCATGCCCCAGCCCTGCAGGATGGTCATGCCACGCGCCTCAAAGGCCTGCAGCAGCGCGGGCGGCACCGCCGAGCCGCCGCACAGCACCCAGCGCAGTGTCGAACAGCTGCGGTCGTGCTCGCGCAGATAGTTGTCAAAGCCGAGCCAGACCGTTGGCACGCCAAGGCCGACCGTGACCCGCTCCGCCTCGAACAGCTCGCAGAGGCTTTCGCCGTCGAGCTTGGGACCGGGATAGACGAGCTTTGCCCCGGTGAGCGGGGCGGCATAGGGAGTGCCCCAGCCGCAGGCGTGGAACAGCGGCACCACCGGGCAGACCACCTCCTCGGCCGACATCGTGATTGCGCCGGGCAGCGAGGCGCCCAGCGCATGCAGCACGGTGGAGCGGTGCGAATAAAGCACGCCCTTGGGGCGGCCGGTGGTGCCCGAGGTGTAGCAGAGCGCGCTGGCGCTGCGCTCGTCGAATTGCGGCCAGGCGAACCCGTCGTCCTCGGCCGCGACCAGCGCATCGTAGGTTCCGATCACCGGCAGCGATGTCTCCGCCGGGCCGAGCAGCACCACCCGGCAGTCCTGCGGCAGACGCGGCCACAACCGCTCGACCAGTGGCACAAAGCTCGATTCGACAAACAGGATGCGGTCCTGCGCGTGGTTGACGATGTAGACAATCTGCTCGTCGTAGAGGCGCGGGTTGATCGTGTGGCAAACCGCGCCCATGCCGGAGATGCCGTAATACAGCTCGAAATGGCGCCAGGTGTTCCAGGCGAGCGTGCCGATGCGATCGCCCGGTTCGACGCCGAGATGCAACAGCGCCTTTGCCAGACGGCGCGCGCCGCGTTCGGCCTCGGCGTAGGTGTAGCGGTGGATCGGGCCTTCGACGCTGCGGCTGACGATCTCGGTGTCGCCATGAAAATTGGCGGCGTGCCGCAGGCACATCGAGACCAGCAAGGGCTGGTCCCCCATCAAGCCGCGCAACATCGCTTTCCTCCAGCAGGATTTGCCGCGCCTCGTGAAGTAGACCCGCAGACGCGCGGCACCTCAAGAGCCAACTCCTGTTGCCGGCACCAGCCGACGGCTGTTTGCGCCGGTCAGGGCGACGCCAGTTTCGCCTTGAAGAACTCAGCGAGGGCCTTGTTGAATTCCTGGTGAAACGCGGCGCGGTCGAACCCTTCGGCCGAGCGGCAGATGTCGGGTGCCAGCTTTGCCAGCGCGTCGTTGCACGGCGCGAGAAAATCGAAATGCCCGGCCTTTGGCACGAACTGGTCGTCGGGCGGCTTGGGCAGCGCGTCCTTGATCGGGTCGGCAAACCATTGGTTGGGCGCGACCTCATCGTTCTCGGCCCGCCACAGTTGCAGCGGCGCGGTCACCGCCGCCAGCCCCTCTTTGGTAAACGCAAAGCCGAGCGCCGGCGCGGCGATGGCGGCGGCCTTGACGCGATCGTCGTGCGGCCAGCGCGGGGTCTTCATTCCCGACCAAGCGGCGCCGGCGCCAGCCGCCTGCTTGGCTTGGATGCAGCCCCAAAACTCGGCCTGATCGCGGCAGAATTTAACCGCGCGCGCCAAGTCGGGCTCGCCGCCCAGATCGATCAGCGCTGTCGTGCCACCGGCCGAATGGCCAAGCATGCCGATGCGGCCGGGGTCGATGTTGGCATGCCCGCCCCATGATTTGAGCATGAAATCGATGACGCGGCTGACCTGGCGCGGCCGGTCGGTGAAGTTGTGCGGCGTGAAGGCGGTGCTCTGATCCTTATAGTTGTCGCCGGCGTGCGTCGGCGCGACGACAACAAAGCCGGCCTCGGCCAGCGCGAGGGCGGTGTCGTAGTGGCTGGCCGCGCTTCCGCCGGTACCGTGTGAGATCACGATCAGCGGCAGCTGCTTGCCGGCAACCGGGCCGTAGAACGCGACATCCTGCGTGAACAGGCCAAAGGCTTGCGTGGAAACGGCGCCCTCGCTCGGATACCAGATCGCGAGCTCGAGCGGCTTGCCGTCGCCGTCGGGGGCGCTGCCGTACTGGAACCCGGCCGCGTCCGCCGGCGCGGCGCTCAGCAGGACAATGAGGAACAGACACGCACGCAGCATTCGGTGGAGGCTAGCCGAACCCCCGCCGGGGCGACAGGCTCAATAACGGCGCAGCAGCCCGACCAGACGCCCCTGCACCTTGACCCGGTCCGGCCCGAAAATGCGGGTCTCGTAGGCCTGGTTGGCCGGCTCCAGCGCGATCGACGCGCCGCGCCGGCGCAGCCGTTTCAACGTGGCTTCGAGATTGTCGATCAGCGCGACGACAATCGACCCGTTTTCGGCAGTGTCGCAGCGCTGGATAATGACGGTGTCGCCGTCGAGAATGCCGGCATCGACCATGCTGTCGCCTTCGACTTCGAGCGCGTAGTGCTCGCCGCGTCCGACGAGCCCCGCCGGCACGCCGACATGGGCCGATTGATCGCGCAGCGCCTCGATCGGCGTGCCCGCGGCAATGCGGCCGTACAGCGGCAAATCGACCGCCTCGCTGTCCGGCGATACGACCGAGCCGGGCAGTGCGCCCGAGAAATCGCCGCGGATCACGGTCGGCGAGAACCGCGTCTTCTCGCTGCCGGGCGCGGCGCTTTCCTCGGGCAGCTTGATCACCTCGAGCGCGCGGGCCCGGTGCGCCAGA
>JAFAWI010000477.1 GCA_019241915.1 Alphaproteobacteria bacterium | reverse complement strand
AAACCGGGCCGGCACGGTTTCCGGATTGCCTGCGAATGGCTACCCTTTGGTCAATTTCGCCGGTTCCTACGACCTGGGCAACGGGCTGACCGCTTATGCGCGTGTCGACAATCTGTTCGACCGGCGTTATCAAGACCCGATCGGCTTTCTGCGCCCGGGGCTAGGTGTATTCGCCGGATTGCGGGTCGCCTTCGACGCCGCACCGATGCGGTGAGCCATGAGGAGTAGGTTGAATGACTGCGGATATGCCGCCCGAACGGGTCACCGATCCCGACGGCGCCACCGTCGAGGTCTTTTCCCTGCCGACCGACGAGGTCACCCTCGAGGAGCTGCTTCGCGACCTGTTCGAAAATCATTGGGACAAGATCACCTTTGGCCCGCTGATCCAGGGCGCTGCTTGGGAGATCCGCGCGCCGCATGCGCCGACCCATGTCGGCATGCTGGACGGCTATCTCACGGTGGCCTTCGGCGCGTCGCATTTCCATCTCTGCATCGGTGCTCACAAGGGGCCGCCCGGCAATCCGACACCTGAACCGCTCGCGCGGCACCGCCGCACCGCCCGTGCCGAACTCTACCGGCGGCTCGACAAGTCGGGCGTCCCGGTCTCCTGGGGCTTGCGCTTGTTCAACGGTCAAAACGAGCAGCAGACGACAATCCTACTTCCCAACCCGTTTCTGTCTCCCGATTCCGACAAGGTTCTGGAGATGCCGGACTGGTCACGCCTCGAATTGTGGGACCGGCTTCGAGCGCGGTGGCTCGGCCTCACCGAGCCCGACCCGTTCGATCGCTCCGGCTTCGGGTTCAGTCACGGATAGACCCTCGAAGCACACGGTTGAAGGAGAAATGAATGCAGCAGCAATCATCATCGACGTCTCGAGCTCGGCCTCACTGGCTATGGGTCTCGTTGCTGGTGGTAGCCAGCGTAGTGTTCAGCCTCGGCTTCGCGTGCGCGACACCCCTTGCGGCGTTTGCGGCTGTGGCGGCGCTGATATCATCCCGCCGGGACGCACTGGTCCCGATCATCTCCGTGTGGTTCGCGAACCAGCTCATCGGGTTCGCCGTGCTCGGATATCCCTGGACCGCAAGTACCTTTGCCTGGGGCATAGCGCTGGGCGCCGCGGCCGTACTGGCAACCCTGGCCGGCCAGTGGACCGCCAGCCGTTCAGTCGACGCAGCGCGAATTGTCCGTTTTTTAGCGACCGGCTTGGCCGCCTTTGCGGCTTACGAGGCCACGCTGTTTATCGTCGCCGTCACGTGGCTTGGCGGAACAGAGGACTTCACAGTGGCGATCCTTGGCCGGATCTTCGTTATCAACGCTGCGGCCTTCGTCGGCCTACTCGTGCTCCACCGCTTCGCAGTATCTGTCGGGTTTGCTGCCAATCCGCCGCTCCCGCTCCGCATAACGGAATCGCACGCCTAGTTTGGGTGACGTCGGTCGGCATGATGCGGGTCCCGGCCGACGCTTCGCTTCCCTGGAGCACTGGGGCCCCTGGGTTCCCGCTGTCGCGGGAATGACGATCGGCTGCCGGGATGGCGCTGCTCGAAATCGCCGGGGCGTTAAGGCGTTTCGGCGCGATTACAGCCGTCGATGATGTTTCGCTGAGCGTCGAGCGCGGTGCCTTTTATGCGCTGCTCGGGCCGTCGGGGTGCGGCAAGACGACGTTGCTGCGGATGATTGCCGGGTTCGAGAAGCCCGACAGCGGCCGCATTGTCATTGACGGGATCGACGTCACCGGGCTGCCGCCTTATGCCCGGCCGGTGAACATGATGTTCCAGTCCTATGCGCTGTTCCCGCATATGGATGTCGCGGGCAATATCGCCTTCGGTCTGCGTCAGGAAGGGATGGACCGCCGGCGCATCGCCGCTCGGGTCGCGGAGATGCTGGCATTGGTCCAGATGTCGGGTTACGAGCGGCGCCGCCCGCACGAATTGTCCGGTGGTCAGCGCCAGCGCGTCGCGTTGGCGCGGGCTCTCGCAAAAATGCCCAAACTGCTGCTGCTCGACGAGCCATTGGCGGCGCTCGACCGCAAACTGCGGGCCGAGACCCGGCTCGA
>JAFAWI010000236.1 GCA_019241915.1 Alphaproteobacteria bacterium | reverse complement strand
AAAGGCCGCGCCGTAACCATAGTCGGCGATGACCTCGCGGATCGGCACCACGGTCAGCGCGGCGCCGGCGCCGAACCCGGCCGCGGTCAGCCCGACCGCAAGCCCGCGCCGGTCCGGAAACCACTTAACCGAGTTGCCGACGCAGATCGCGTAGATCGCGCCGGCGCCGATGCCGGAGAGGATCGCGCCGACATACAATATCGCCAGACTGGCGGCGACGGAGTTGACGATCCAGCCGAGCGCGATAACCACGCCGCCGAAAGCAACCACCGGCTTCGGGCCGATGCGGTCGCCGATCCAGCCTTCGATCGGCGTCAGCCACGTCTCCAGGGCCACGAAGACACTGAACGCGACCTGGATGTCGGCCGCCGACCAGCCATGCGCGACGTTCATCGGATGCACGAACAGCGTCCAGCCGTATTGCAGGTTGGCGATCATCACCATGCAGACGACGCCGATAACCAGCTGGAGCCAGCGATTGGTCGCGGTTGCCGTGCCGGAACGCGCCGCGGATGCGGTGGCTCGCATGACGTTCCCTCCCATGGGCCTCTTCACGCTGACGCTGGAACGCAAGCGGGGGCTTCGTGAGAGCTTACGCTCTCGATCATTTTGCTCAAAGCGGCTGTTTTTGCCGAGCCGAGTTTGCCCGCGCGCTCTTGCGAACTATTCGGCGGCGGCGACGTCCTGCCGGCGGCCGAGTTGCTTGAGACAGCGGTCGATCCACAGCCGGGTCAATTTCTCTTGCGCCCCGTTCTGCGACAGCCGGCGCCGCAAGGTGCCGAAATCGACCCGGTCCATGTCCTGGTCCTGGTTGAAGCAGGAGAACACAATCGTTTCGGTGCCCGTGACAGGATCGCGCTGGCGCTGCAGGCACTGCGCGCAAATCTCCTTCATCATGCACTGCATCGGCGAGTTGATCGACGCGATCGCGCGGTGACCCGGCCGGAAATAGCGCGCGAGCTTGGCCCGCCGCGCCTCGGCAACGGCGTTCATCATCATGTCGGAGCCGATCGCGATGACACGGTCGACCTCGGTGAGCGCGATCGGGCTGTCACCCAGTTCGCCCGCACCATACGCCTCGATCGCCTGCACGATGTTGCCGACAAAGGGGCGGTCCTGCGGCCGGCCCGGGACGAACCCCGGCGCCTCGTCGCAGCACCAGACGATCGCGTCGGCGGCGGCCTCGATATCGGCGACCTTGTAGCGGTCCACCATGGTCTTGTAGCCGGCGAAATAGAGCACGCGCGAACCCTCGGCGCGCAGCGCCGCGCCGATCGAGAACAGCACCGCGTTGCCGAGCCCGCCGCCGACCAGCAGCACCGTCTCGCCACCCGGCGTTTCTGTGGGGGTGCCGGTCGGTCCCATCAGGATCACCGGCTCGCCCGGCTGCAGCAGCGCGCACAAGTCCGACGAGCCGCCCATTTCGAGCACGATCGTCGACAGCAGCCCCTGCTCCGGGTCGATCGACGCGCCGGTCAGCGCCAGCCCCTCCATTGCCAACGTCGTCCCGTCACAGCGGTGCGCGAAGGTCTCGTAGTTTTGCAACCGGTAGAACTGGCCCGGCTGGAACGCGCGGGCCGCCATCGGCGCGCGCACCACAATCTCGATGATCTTGGGCGTCAGGCGGACGACCTCGTGCACCCGCGCGCGCAGCTCGTCATCCAGCCGCAGCTTGAGCGCCTCCGGCGGCGGCGCCGACGGCGCCTGCCTGGCAAGCATGCGGCTGACGACGGGATACCCGCGGGTGGCGCCGCCCATCGCCTTGACCACGTTGCCGGCAAAGCTGGGGTGCAGGTCGCCGAAGAAGCTGACCGCCTGCCCGTCGGGCATCAAGCTCATCAGCACATGTGCGGCATCGGGCTTGGCGACGCGCTGCGGCGTGACCTTGTTGCCGTCTTCGTCGAATGCCTGGAAATAGCGCCCGTCGAGCGTCACGTGCGACGGGTCCTCGCGCGCCAGCACCGTGTTTGGTTGCGTGCCGGCGGCGACCAGGATGGTGCGGGCGGGGAGCACGACCTGGGGCTCCTCGTCGCTGCGCGCCAGTCGCAGCGCGGTCGCCTGCTCATCACCATCGACTTCGACCGCCACCGGCGTCAGCCCCTCGGCAAAGCGGATGCCCTCCTCCATCGCCTTCGCCACTTCCTCGTGGTTGAGCGTGTAGCTGGGCGCATCGACGAGGCGACGGCGATAGGCGATCGTCACCCCGCCCCAGCTGTCGATCAGCCGGGCGAGGCAGGGCGCTCGCGCCTCGCGCGCGGCGGTCTCGCGCTCGGCGCGGATCGCCTTGGCGTGGGCGATGAATTCTTCGGCTGCTTCGGCCTCGGCCGCGCTCCAGCCGGCGCGCACCGCCACCGCGCCGCGTTCGGCCGCGAGCGCCTCGTAGCGCGACAGGAACTTTTCGACCTGCAGCGGGTAATAGGCGAGCGCCTCGGTCGCCGTGTCGATCGCCGTGAGCCCGCCGCCAACGACCACGACCGGCAGCCGCACGGTCAGGTTGGCGATGCTGTCGGTCTTGGCCGCGCCGGTCAGCTGCAGGGCCATCAGGAAATCGGACGCCTGGCGGACGCCGAGCGCGAGCCCGTTCTCCATCGGGATCACGGTCGGCCGGCCCGCGCCGGCGCACAGCGCGATATGGTCGAAGCCGAGCGCGAAGGCGTTGTCGATCGTCAGCGTTCCGCCGAAGCGGACGCCGCCATACATCGCGAACTGGCGGCGCCGTTCGAGCAACAGGCGCACGAGCTTGAGGAAATTCTTGTCCCAGCGGACGGTGATGCCGTACTCGGCGACGCCGCCAAACCCAGCCATCGTGCGCGCGTCGAGCCGCTCATAGAGGCTGGTAATGTCGCGGATCGGCTGGAACGGCACCCGTTCGCCAAGCGCGGTGACCCCGGAGATCTCCGGCGGCAACGGCTCGATCTTCAAGCCGTCGATCGCGGCGACGAAATGCCCGTCATTGATCAGATGGTGCGCCAGGGTGAACCCGGCGGGGCCCAGCCCCACCGCCAGTACCTTGTAGCCTGATGGCGGCTTTGGCAGCGGGCGGCGCAGGTTGAGCGGGTTCCAGCGGGTCAGCAGACCGTAGATCTCGAACCCCCAGGGCAGCGCCAGCACGTCCTTCAAGGTGCGGGTCTCGACCTGCGGGATATCGACCGGGTCCTGCCGCTGATAGATGCAGGCCTTCATGCAGTCGTTGCAGATGCGGTGCCCGGTGGCCGCGCACAGCGGGTTGTCGACAGCGACGATCGCCAGCGCGCCGACCGTATGGCCGCGCGACTGAACCAGGTTCATCTCCGAGATTTTTTCATCGAGCGGGCAGCCCGCGAGGGTGACGCCAAAGATGCTCTTGCGAAAGCCGCCGTCCTTCTCCTTGAGGCCCGTGGAGCAGCTGTCCTTGCCCTGGTTGTGGCACCAGATGCAGTAGTTGGCGTGATCGAGCGCGCCGGCGAGATCGGTTCCCGCGTCGGTCAGCGCGAACCCGTCACGCGCCCGCCAGTCGTGCTCGGGCAGGCGCAGCATCGTCACGCCGTCCCGTTCGATGGTCTCGACCGGCACCAAATGCTGCATATCGACCCGGTGCGGCACCTTGAACAGCACCCCACGACGGTGCAGCTCCTGTCCGGCCGGCGCCAGCGTCGCCCACGCCGCGTATTCGAGCGCGGCTTGGACCGCCGGTGCATTGGCGGCCTCGTCTTCGAGCCATGCCGAGACGGCTTCGGCAAACCGCCGCTCCCAGGCAAGGATGCCGGCGCGCGTCGCCCGCACGGCACCGAGCTGCGGTTCGAGCGCCGCGCGCAACGCGGCTCCGTCGAGCGCCGCGGCCTGTTCGGGCTTGATGTCCTTGACCGCGCGACGCTGCACGAAAAGCCGCTTCACCGAATAAAGCGGCGCCAGCTCGTCGTGCCGCGCCTGCAGCGCGCGAATTTCCGGCTCGATGCCGAACAGATCGCCGAGAAAATCCTCGACATGCGGCGC
>JAFAWI010000418.1 GCA_019241915.1 Alphaproteobacteria bacterium | reverse complement strand
CCCATCTGTCAGCCGACCCGCTGCGCGCCGCAAACGACGCGGTGGGTGCAAGGATCGCCGCCGCCATGAACCGGAAGTCCGGAGCCGCCGCATCGGCTGGGGTGGTCGCGCTCCCTTCCCGGACCGGCGACGCAACCGGCTGAGCTTGCTTGTGCGGTACCACCCTCGATACCATCTAGCCGACGAGAGCGGACAGGGCATGCCGCGCGCCGACAGGACGCTCGACCGCATGCGGGCCAACCCGCGCGACTTGGCGGATCGCGAGCCTGGAAGCGGTCGCCGTCGCACATGGCGTCAACGTTCGCAAGCCGGGCGGAAGCCACGTGGTCTTCGAGCATCCTGGCGTCGCAGAAAGCGGTGTCCGTTCCGGCGCGGCGGCCGATCAAGCCGGTCTATGTCCGCCGCTTTGTCGCGTTCATCGAGGCAGTGCGAGCGAGCCATGAGTGACACCGAATATCGCTTCACGGTCCGGCCGCTAACCGAGGAAGAAGGTGGCGGCTGGCTGGTCGAGCACCCCGATCTGCCGGGCTGCATGTCGGATGGCGAGACGGTCGAGCAAGCCATCGCCAACGCCGAGGATGCGAAACGTTGCTGGATCGCGGCCATGAAGGAGGCGGGCCGGCCGATCCCGCCGCCGTCGGCCGAGCCGGCGGAGGAGTACAGCGGTAAATGGCAGCTTCGCGCGCCGAAATCGCTGCATCGCCGCCTCGCCGAGCGCGCCAAGCGTGAGGGTGTCAGCCTCAACACCCTTGCCGTCTCGTTGCTGGCCGAGGGGCTGGGCGAGCGCTCCGCTCATGGCGACTGAGCAGGAGACCCCTCTTTGCCTCGATGACGAGCAGCGCGCGCGGGTCGAGGATTGCCTGAAGAAAGAGGCGAGCTCCCTCCCGCCCGATCGCCTCGAACGGTTCATCGGCAGCATCGAAGCATCGATCGCCCACTTCCGCGCGACCGCAGCCGTAGGCTCGTTTCGCGATGCGCACGACGCGTTGCGCGCTCTCCGGGCGCTCGCGGACGAGAATGATCCGCCGATCGCCCAATTAAAGGCACGACTGGCGCGGCTGCCGGCTACGACCAAAGAGTACATCGGCAGGCGCGCACCCATCGTGATGCGACGGCTCGGGGTCGACCTGGGTAGTCCGGCCGGCGAATTGCCCGAGCGCGCGTTCGACCGCTTCTTGCGGTGGACAAAGACGCCTGAGGCTGTGCAGCGACCCACGGTGCCGCCGCCTTTGCCGGAACCGCTGGCCGAGAGGATTGCGGCACTCATCGGAACGGCGCTCACGGAGCCGGTGTCTCGCGTCCGCCGATCGCCGGTGCGGCGGCCGCGGGGCTGCGTATCCAGACCTCGATGACTATGGCGGAAGAAATCCAAACGCGATTGGCCGTGATCTGCCAGCGCACGCGTCCGCCTCCTGCGCCGGCGCGCGCGCTCCAGGTCTCGGCTCAGTCGGGCCTGCACTCCTTACCTGAGGAGCAGCACGACGGTCAGCGCCCCGGCGCTTGCCATCATCAGCAGCGCCACGCATGAATAAAATAGACTGTTTCTCATTTGCCACTTGACCATGACGGCGTTAACAGCGGAGCGAGGCCAGCCTCCCGCCGCGTGCTGCGCAGGAGGGGTGCGCACTTGTCTAACAATTGCCGGTAATTCCAAAAATGCGGGTTTAGCGGGATTCCACCGAACTTCCCTACTGCCTTCAGGGATCAACTGGGCCTTTGAATTGTTATGGCGGTATGGAAACTGTCGTGACAACCATCGCTATTGCGTTTGGCCTTATTCTTCTTCTGTGCGCACTGTGGCTTATATTCGATAAGAGCGATCAAAGAAATATTAACGCGGCTATCGCCAAGAAAAGGGTGCGTAAACGCCTAGCTTGGCCATGGCGCTCCTGACACTGGGCGCTCACCCAGCGTCCTCCAGTGGTCTTTTGGTCTCTTGGCAAGCGGTGTTCGGCCCGGAACGGCTCAATTGGAGGCGTTGTTTCACTGGAACTGCGGCGCCTTAGTCGACGCCAAGGGAGATGGCAAGGGCTGATGTAGCAACCGACGAAATCACCAATATCATTTCCGTCGACAAGGTGACGGCACCGCCGTCTACGACCGGCAGGGCGAGAAGCTCGGCTCGGTCTAGAGTAAGATGTGATGCTGAACAAGCGTTCGGGCCGGGTCGCCTACGCGATCATGTCTTTTGGCGGCTTTCTCGGCATCGGCGAGAGCTATCACCCTCTGCCGTGGCGGACACTCAACTACGAACCCGGCATTGGCGGATATGTGGTTGACATCGACAGCAGCCGCCTGCAGGGCGCGCCTTACTACGATTCGAGCACGGACCCAATTGGACGGACCCCGCGTACACCCGGCGTATCGATGAGTATTACGGCTTTCGCCCGCGATAGGAGCAACACCGCGCCAAAGAGGGCCGCCCGTAAATGGCGGCCCTTTTTTTAAAGACCAATCCCCTCAGACGGCTGAACGTTACTGAACGTTACTTCTTCGGCTGCGGGCGGCCGTGGAATGCTTGTGCGAAGCTTCTGTATCTGTGCTGAGCAGCCACGTGCTGAAGTTCCGCAAGGATGAACCGCATCCGCGGCTCGCCGCGTACCACGAGACGGCCGGCGGCTAACGCGGTGACGCTGTTACCTCCTGTCCAGCTCGCCGCCGAACCGGCCGACAAGACTTTTCCCTTGCTCGACAAATGGCCTGAGATCATCGTCTAAGTTGAACTGTCCGCACCGGACCTTGACCGTTGCGGCAGGCGATCGGGAGGAGACCATGATGCACCCCAGGATCAACCCGCTTGCAGCTCTCTTCATCGGCCTTGCCGGCGCGGCGTCTGCGCAGGAGCCGGCTTCAGTCGCCAATCCGGCAGAGCTCGGCTTCTCACCCGAGCGGCTCAAGGCTCTGACCCAGACCTACCAAGGCTATGTCGACAGCGGCCAGTTGCCGGGCGCGGTGATGCTGATCGAGCGTAACGACAAGATCGCTTATTTCCAGGCGGTCGGCTTTGAAGATCGCGTTAAGAAAACGCCGATGAAGACCGACGCGCTTTTCCGCCTGGCCTCGATGACCAAGCCGATCGTCTCGGTCGCGGCGATGGAGCTTGTCGAGCAAGGCAAGCTCGATCTCAACGCGCCGGTATCGCAATACCTCCCCGAATTCAAGGACCTGAAGGTCGGCGTCGAGCAGA
>JAFAWI010000439.1 GCA_019241915.1 Alphaproteobacteria bacterium | reverse complement strand
CCATGCGGATCGGCGTGCCCCAGACGCGCGAGGTTTCCGGCGGCAGCTTGGTCGTCGCGTCGAGGCCGATCTTGCCGCCGAGACCCGATTCCGGGGATGCGAAGTCGAGATAATCGATCGGCGTGTGGTCGACCAGGGTCACGTCGCGCACCGGGTCCATGCGGGTCGAGATCGCCCACATGACGTCCTTCCAATCGCGCGCGTCGATGTCGGCGTCCACGACGATGACGAACTTCGTGTACATGAACTGGCGCAGGAACGACCAGATGCCGAACATGATCCGCTTGGCCTGGCCCGGGTAGGTCTTGCGGATCGAGACCACCGCAATGCGGTACGAGCAGCCCTCGGGCGGCAGCCAGAAATCGACGATGTCGGGGAATTGCTGCTGGAGCAGCGGGACGAACACCTCGTTAAGCGCCTCGCCGAGGATCGACGGCTCATCGGGCGGCCGGCCGGTGAAGGTCGAGAGATAGATCGGGTCGCGCCGCATCGTGATCGCCGACAGGCGGAACACCGGGAACTGCTCGACCGCATTGTAGAAGCCGGTGTGGTCGCCATAGGGGCCCTCGTCGCCGTATTCGTCGAGCGCGACATGGCCTTCGAGCACGATCTCGGCTTCGGCCGGCACCTTGAGCGGCACGGTCTTGCAGTCGACGAGGTCGACGCGCTTCCCGCGCAAGAGCCCGGCGAACTGGTACTCCGACAGCGTGTCGGGGACCGGGGTGACCGCGGCGAGGATCGTGCCCGGATCGGCGCCGATCACGGCGGCGGCGGGCAGCGGCTCGGTCTTTTCCTGCTTCCAGCGCTGATGGTGCTGCGCGCCGCCTCGGTGCCGCAGCCAGCGTATCAGCGTGGTATCGCGGCCGGTGACCTGCAGCCGATAGATGCCGAGGTTGAAATTGTCCTCGCGCCGGGTGCCGGGGCCCTTGGTGACGATCAACGGCCAGGTGACAAGCGGCGCCGGCTCGCCCGGCCAGCAGGTCTGGATCGGCAGGCGGGCGAGGTCGATCTCGCCGCCGGTCAGCACGATGTCCTGGCACGATGCGTTGCCTTGCGTGCGCGGGCGCATCGCCATCGCCGTCTTGAGCAGCGGCAGCATTTCCAGCGCCTCTCGCCAGCCGCCCGGCGGCTCCGGCTGCTTGAGGAAGGCCAGCGTCTTGCCGACATCGCGCAGCTGGTGCGGCTCGCGCTCCATCCCCCACGCGACCCGCTCGACCGTCCCGAACAGATTGACCAGCACCGGCATGTCGTACTTTCCGGCGGTGCCGACCACATTTTCGAACAGCACCGCCGGCCCGCCCTCGGCCAAAAGCCGGGTCTGGATTTCGGTCATTTCCAGCACCGGTGACACCGGCTCCTTGACCCGCACGAGCCGGCCGTTCGTCTCCAGACGGGCCATGAAATCGCGCAGGCTGGCGTAGGGCATGACTACGAGCGCGAGGGGGCGGGCGGGGGAACCGGCAGATTGTCGATCAGCCGCGTGCGGCCGAGATGCACCGCGGCGAGCAGGCGGGCCGGCCGGGCCGCCCTGCTGGCGACAGGAGCCAGCGTCGCGGCGTCGCGCAGTTCGAGGTACTCGACGCGCAAGCCGCGATCGGTGAGCGCCGAGATCGCCCGCTCGAGCACAGGCGCGGGCGCCGCGCCGCCGGTGATTTCCGCGGCGGCTTCGCGCAGTGCGCGGTTGAGGTGCGGCGCCAGCCGGCGTTCGTCGGCCGACAGGTAGGCGTTGCGCGACGACAGCGCGAGCCCGTCCGGTTCGCGCACGGTCGGCACGCCGACGATCTCGACCGGCAGGTCGAGGTCGCGGGCCATGCGTCGCACCACCATCAGCTGCTGATAATCTTTTTCGCCGAAGAACGCGGCGTCGGGCGCCGTCTGGATCAGCAGCTTGGCGACGACGGTGGCGACGCCGTCAAAATGGCCAGGCCGATGCGCATCGCAGAGGCCCTCGCCGATGCCCGATACATTGATCGCGGTCGAGAAGCCCTCGGGATACATCTCGTCGATCGAGGGCACGAAAGCGAGCTCGGCGCTGGTCGCCGACAGCTTGGCGAAGTCCGCGGTCTCGGGTCGTGGATAGGTCGCGAAGTCTTCGCACGGGCCAAACTGCTTGGGGTTGACGAAGATCGAGACGACCGTGCGGCGGCACCGTTCGCGCGCCGCCGCGACCAGTGCGAGATGACCCGCATGCAGCGCCCCCATCGTCGGCACCAGCCCGATCGTGTCGCCCGCCGCCCGCCACGCCGCCACCCGCCGGCGCAATTCCGCGACCGAGCGGACGACGGCGAGACCTGGTGCGCTCACCGGCGGCCCCGGTCGTAGACGCGCCGGAAGCCGCCGATTACAGTCGCCGCCGCGAACCGGCGCCGCGCGCATTGCGTCGAAGCTTTCAGGGGGGATCCGATGGCTCGCCGCAGCATCATCGCCGTTATGTTGTCATTGCCGGCCGTGGCGTCGATGGCGGCGGCCGCCGCGGCTGCGGATGTTCGGCATTTCAGCTTCGCCTACGACCAGCCGCATACAACCGCGTATGGGATCGCCGGGGACACGTTTGCCGACAAGCTCAACGAGCTGAGCCACGGCACGATGGTGATCGACCAGTTTCCGGGCGCCCAACTCGGGCAGGAACCGCAGGTGCTGCAAAAGCTGCGCACCGGCGACGTCGATTTCAGCATGACCTCGACCGCCAACGCCGCGACCCTGCAGCCGGAATCCGGGGTGTTCTCGATCCACTTCGTGTTCCGCTCGGAGGATCATCTGCTGAAGGCGCTGAGCGATCCCGGCGTTATCAAGGCCTTCAAGGAGATGATCAACGGCAAGGTCGAGGGCGCCCGCATCCTCACGCTGGGCACGATGGGCTTTCGCGACATGTACGGCAAGAAGGAGGTTCACAACGTCGACGATCTCGGCAACGTCAAGGTGCGCGTCCAGGCGACCGCGACCGAGGACACGATGTTTCCGGCTTACGGCGCACAAACCGTGCACATGCCGTTCGGCGACGTTTATACCGCGCTGCAGACCGGCATCGTCGCGATGGCGGAGAACGGCATCAACGTCTACCAGTCGAATAAGCATTACGAGGTCGCGCCGATCATGTCGCTGACCCAGCACGAGGCCAACAACAACGTTCTGTGGGTCAGCGACAAGGTGTGGAACAGCCTGTCGGACGAACAGAAGGGCTGGGTGCAGACCGCGGCCGACGAGGTCGGCAAGGTCGAGCCGCCAAAGGCGCTGGGGTTGGAAAACGACTCGATGGCGAAGCTCGAAAAGATGGGCGTCAAGTTCGTCAAGGACGTCGACAAGTCCGGCTTTATCAAGGACGCGCAGCCGATCCAGGACCAGCTTGCCGAGAAGCTCGGCCCCGGTGCCGTCAACGTGCTGCGTCTCGTGCGCGACGTGAAATAGGCGTCGCGCCGGCGGCATGCAGCCTGCCTATTCGCTGGTTCTGGAGCGCCAGCGCCATCTCAAATGGCGCTGGCTCGATCCACTCGAGCAGGCGCTGATGGTGTTGTGCGGCATCGCGCTCGCTGGCTTCTCGTGCACCGTGTTCTTCGATGTCGTCACCCGATCGCTGGGCCGTCCGGTGCTGTGGGTGCAGGAGGTCACAACGACCTTCTTCGTCTACGGCATCTTCATCGGCACTGCGGTCGCCACGCGGCGCAACGATCACCTCTATCTGTCGGCGATCGCCGACGCGATGACCGGTCGCACCCGGCTCGGGGTCGAGACATTCAGCCGGCTGGTGCTGCTCGGCGCGGCGCTGTGCATGGTGTGGTTCGGCTTTATCAACTTCATCGAAGGCTTCCACGCCTTCCGCATGCCGTCGCTGACGCCGCTCGCGACCCTCTACGCGCCGATCCCGCTGTCCGGGGCGCTGGTGGCGCTGTTCGCGGTCGAACAGCTAGTCAACGGCTGGCGCAACGGCTTCGCGGCGCCGCCGGAAGGCGACCCGGCCACTGGCGGCGAGCCCGTGGCCGAAGAACTCGATGTCGGCTTATGACCGCCGCCAACGGCCTCATCGTCGGCCTGATGGCGGCGCTGTTCCTGACATTTGGCTATCTTGGGGTGCCGGTCGCGTTCTCGCTGATCGCCGGCGTCGTAATCGGGACCTTGTTCACCCCAGTCAGCCTGCCGTCGATCATCACCCAGCTGTTCAACGGCATCGATTCCGAAGCGCTGATGGCGATCCCGTTTTTCCTGTTGGTCGGCGAGCTGATGACGTCCGCCAACGTGGTGGTGCGCATCGCCAACCTGTCGCAGGCGCTGGTCGGGCATATCCGCGGCGGTCTGGCGCAGGTCGTGACCGTGTTCAGCATGTTCTTCTCCGGGATGTCGGGTTCGTCGTCGGCCGATGTCGCGGTGCTGAGCCGCACGATGGCGCGGCCGATGGCGCAGGAGGGCTATGAGCCGGCCTTTGTCGCCGCGCTGATTGCGGCCGCGGCGACCATCGCCAATCTGGTGCCGCCGAGCATCATGGCCGTCGTCTACGGTGCGATCGGCAACGTCTCGATCGCCGGACTCTTTCTGGGCGGCATCGTGCCCGGCCTGATGGTCGGGTTCGGGCTGATGATCTACTGCTACTTCTTCGGTCCGCCCGGCCATCGCCGGCCCCGTTCGTCGTTCGGCCAGCTGGGCGAGGCGACCAAGGCCGCCGGGCTGCCGCTGGTCATCCCGGTAATCCTGCTCGGCGGCATCCTCAGCGGTTGGTTCACGCCGACCGAGGCCGGCGTCATCGCCATCGTCTACATCCTCGTGGTCGTCATCCCGATCCTCAATCGCGGCCACCTGAAGAAACTGCCGCGCGATTTCTGCCATGCCGGTTTGATCTATTCGCTGCCGCTGATCACGATCGGCGCGGCCTCGGCGTTCGGCTGGATGCTGGCGTACCTGCGCGGGCCGATCGTGGTTTCGGGATGGATCTCCGGGTTCGCCGGCAACAACCCGTACAAGATCATGTTCGCGCTGGTCGCGCTGTTCACCATCGTCGGCGATTTCATCGAGCCGGTGCCGTGCATCGTCATCTTCATGCCCATCGTCGCGTCGCTGACCGACACCGGGGGCATCAACTCGGTGCATATGGGGGTGGTGCTGATCGTTACCTTGGCGTTCGGTTTGATCACCCCGCCTTACGGGCTGGCGTTATTGATGGCGTCGAAGTTTGTCGGCGTCCGCTTCTCGCAGGCGCTGGCGGCGTCGCTGTCGATCTATATCGTGTTCTTCGTCACGATCGCCGCGTGCATCTTTGTCCCCGACGTCGTGCTCTATCTGCCGCGACACCTCTTCCCCGAATCGATCGGCTGCTTCAAGAGCCCCGCCGGAACCGGGTACATCTGCCCGTAGTGGCGCGAATGCCGCGGCCGCGGTAGCGCCCAGGTTGCCGCGCCGGTATCCTGCATCGGCGCATCGGCGTCGGTTATCGGAGGTGACGGAGATGAGGATTTTGCTTGTCGCGCTCTGCGCCGCGGTCTTGGCCTCGACCGCGCCGGCGTGGGCGCAGGAGGCCAAGCAGGATTTCAGGCTGGTCAACAAGACCGGCTATGAGCTTAAGGGGCTTTATGTGGCGCCGTCGAAATCGGACGATTGGGAGGAAGACGTGCTCGGCCAGGACACGCTGTCCGACGGCCAGGCGGTCAACGTGCACTTCAATCCCAAGACCAAGACGTGCAAATACGATCTCAAAGTCGTCTATAGCGACGACGATTCGTCGGCGGTGTGGAGCAAGATCGACCTCTGCTCCGTCGAGAAGATCACGATCAAATACAACCGCAAGAACGACGAGACGACCGCAAGCTTCGATTGAGGCTGACGGCGCTCAACGCCCGGCCAGCACGCGGTCGACCATCGCCGGCGCGGCGCCGATGTAGTTGGCTGGATTTGTAAGGGCGCGTAATCGGGTGTCGCCGAGGGGGCCGACGATGTCTTTTTGCTCGGCCAGTACTTCATAGAGCGGCCGGTTGCTCTCAATCGCGGCACGGCAGGCGTCGTAGACGAGGTCGTGCGCCTCGTTCCGCCCGATCTGCGGGGCAAGCCCCATCATCACCGCCTCGGCGACGATGAGGCCGTGAGTCAGCGCCAGGTTTTTTTCCATGCCGGAGGTCTCGACGATCAGCCCGCCTGCCAGGAAGACGCCCTGGTGCAACGCGCCGGCGGCATAGCCAAAGGCCTCCGGCACCGCGATCCATTCGAGCTGCCAGGCTGCGGCATTGCGCTCGAAGCTGTTGACCATCGCGTCGAGCGCGAGCCCCGCGTGCTGCCGCAACGCGCGCGCGGCGGCGATGATGAGGCCGCAGGAGATCGGGTTGCACTTTTGCGGCATCGTCGAGCTTGCCCCGCGGCCGGCGACGAAAGGCTCGCCCGCCTCGCCGAACTCGGTCGCCGACATCAGCATCACATCGTCGGCGACTTTCGCGAGGCTGCCGCCGAGCAGCGCGAGAAACTGCACCGTCTCCGCAATCGTGTCGCGCGCGACGTGCCAGGTGATCGACGGTTCGGCGAGGCCCAGCTCGCGCGCCAGTTCGCCGAGTGTGCGCAGCCCGGCGTCGCCCTCGCCGAGCGAGGACAGCGTGCCGACCGCGCCACCGAACTGCGCTTGCAGCGCGCGCGGCTTGAGTTCGGCCAGCCGGGCGGCATGGCGGTCAAACGCGGAAAGCCAGACCGCCGCCTTGTAGCCGAAGGTGATCGGCAGCGCCTGCTGGAAGAACGTGCGGCCGGGCATTGGCGTGTCGCGATGCTTTTTCGCGAGCGCTGCAAGGTTGCCGCGCAGAGCGTCGATATCGCTTTCGATCAGCGCCAGCCCATCGCGGAGCTGCAGCACCATCGCGCTGTCGAGAATATCCTGCGTGGTGGCGCCCCAATGCAGCCATCGCCCGGCCTCTCCGGCGCGGTCGGCGAGCTGGCGCACCAGCGGCAGGATCGGGAAGCCGACATTTGCGGTCTCGCGCTTTAGCCGCTCGAAGTCGAGCGGAGCGCTGCCGTCGACGACCGCATCGGCGACCTGCGATATCGCAGCCGCCGCGTCGTCGGGGATGATTCCCAGGCGACCCTGCGCCCGTGCCAGCGCCGCTTCGACGATGGCGCAATTGCGGAACAGCGTCGGTTCGCCAAAGACCTCGCGCATCGCGGCGGTGCCGAACAGGTCGCCGAATACGGTCGACTGCAACATGCCGATGGTCATGACCGATCTCTGCTGTCGTTGGTCGCCGGAGCGTGCTCGCGGCGCGTGGCGCCGATGATACAAACGCGGCGGCCCAACGCCGCAAGGGCAGCACTACGCCGAGGCGAGAGGCGCCCATCCCCTCGGCGAAAGGCGTTCGACCGACGGGAAGCGGGCCTTGTAGGCCATCTTCGAGCTCTCGCCGATCCAGTAGCCGAGATAGACGTAGGGCAGGCCCTGCCGCCGGCATTCCTCGACCAGCCACAGAATGCTCCAGGTACCCAGGCTGCGCTTGTCGAAGCGGGGCTCGTAGAAGCTGTAGACGGCGGATACGCCGTCATCGAGCCGGTCGAGCAACGTCGCGGCGACCAGCGTGCCGTCGGAGTCGCGGAATTCGGCGATCACGGTGCGCAGCGGGGTCTCCTCGACCATGCCGCGATAGTCGGCATAGCTCATCGTCGCCATGTCGCTGTCGCGGTGGCGCGAGCGCTGGTAGGCGACAAAGAGCTGGTATTGTTCGGGCGTGGCGCGGGCGGCCACCAGCTTGCCGGTCAATCCGCGATTGGCGTTGCGCACCCGCCGGGTGGAACGGCTATGGACGAAATCGTCGACCGCGATGCGCACCGGAACGCAGGCGTCGCACTGCGGACAGGCCGGCCGGTAGGCGAAGCCTTGGCTGCGTCTGAACCCGACGCGCGACAGCTCGTCATAGAGGTCGGCGGCGCCCGCACCGGTGAGTTCGACGATCAGCTTGCGTTCGGCGCGGCCGTCGACATAGGGGCAGGGGACAGGGCCGGCGGTAAAAAACTGCCGCAGCGGCAGCGCGCGCGACAGGCCGATGACCTTGTGCAGCTCGGTCCAGGACGGCTGCGTCTTCGGCCTCCCCGTACCCGCACCGATGTCCATCGTGCCCCCTTTGCGCCGAGTGCGGCGCAGCATGCCAGAGGCTTTCGCCACAGACAACGCCGCCACATTATGCGTGCCTGCGACAATCGGAGGTTGGCATGCCGGCCTATTTCATCGCCGAGATCGAGGTGACCAACGCCGCGGGATACGAGCTCTATCGTCCGCTTGCCGGCGCAAGCATCGCGCAATACGGCGGCAAATTCCTGGTGCGCGGCGGCCATGCCGAACTGGCCGAAGGATCGCCGGAGCCGGCGCGCGTCGTCGTCGTCGAGTTCACCGACATGGCGGCCGCCAAGCGCTGGTACAATTCGCCGGAATACCGGGAGGCGATCAAGATTCGCCTTGCCAATTCGCGCGGCCGCGCACTCTTCGTCGAAGGGACCTAGCGGCTCGGCCAGAGGCGCCGCCGCATCAGCTGCAGCGAGCCGCCCTGGATCGCCAGGGCGACGAACGCCGCCGCGACAAACGCGGCGGCCAGGGTGAGATGCGTCAGGCTCGCCGCCAACGCGGCAAAGAAACCGACAAACGCAAACAGACCGACCAGCAATCCCCGCAGGACCTGAACGGCCGCGCCCGCTCCGCGCGAGCGATGGCTGAACGCGGCAAGAACCGCGGCGAAAACCGGATAGGTTGCGGCGAGGCCGCTCGGCCGACCGCCGATGATCGGCGCGAGCGCGGTGACTCCCAGCACCACGCCCGTGGCGACGATCATCCGGGCCGGCAGATCCCACCGCGGCACGCGGAGCACCGCGGCGACCGCACCGGGCCGGGGCAACACGCGAAGCGTCGCGGCAAGCGCGGCGCAGGCCGTCAGAGCCAGTACCCACGGCGGCGGCGCCGCAGCCTGCAGCGGGATCGCCACGGCGAGAAACCCGAGGGTGCCGGTGAGCAGCGCCGCCGCCCAGCCAAGCCGCTGTGCCGCCAGGCTGTAGCCCACGCAGAAGCCGGCTTCGGCGGTTGCCCCCGAGAGGCAGCCGCTCGCCGCGGCGGCGGCAAAGCTCGCTCCCTGCTCGAGGGCGAGGAAGAAGCATACCGGCGCCGAGGTCAGCGGCAGACCGACCAGCCAGCCGCCGATCGCATCGCCCCAGCGCCGTCCGGCAAGGCTTGCGCCGAGGATCAAAAGCGGGGTCAGGGCAAGCTTGAGGGCAAACGTTTCCGCGAAACACCTCACCAATTGCTGCGATTGCCGTTTTCGCTGAATTAGGCGAGTTTGCGCAGCCGCTCGCCGCGCAGCGCGAAGGCACCGCACGAGCGGGAGGATGAGCATAGGCCATGAGCTATGTCACGCGCGTGCTGCAGCCGGGAGAACGCGTCGTCTATGCGACGCGGCTGCATCCGATTTTGTTTCTGCCGGCGGTTCTGTGGCTGGCGGCGGCGCTGGCGCTGCTGATTGTCGCGCTGTTGGCCGACGGCGATTTACGCATCGCCGGAGAGGCGCTTGCTGCCTTTTGCGCGCTTTTTGCGCTCGCGGCCGGCATCCCGGCGCTGGTTCGCCGTGCCACCACCGAACTCGCGGTCACCGATCGGCGGGTCATCTACAAGTCGGGCATGATCTCGCGCCATACGCTGGAGATGAACAGCAGCAAGGTCGAGAGCGTCGATGTCGACCAGACCCTGCTCGGCCGCTTTCTGGGCTTCGGCACGATTATCGTCCGCGGCACCGGCGGCAGCCTCGAACCGATCCGCATGATCAGCGATCCGCTCACCTTCCGCAGCCATATCACCGCGGGGTAGCCCTCCCCATTGCCGCGGACGGCGCCGGCAAACCGTCATCGATCTCGTGCTACGATGAACCAAATCAAGCGGACGGGGCGGTATGAGCGGCGGGGTGGCGGCGATACGGCGGCGGACCGGCGGGGATCAGCCAGGGGCACGCCGAGGCACGGCGCCTGCCGCCCGCAGCCTGTCGATCGGCCTCGGCGCGGTCATCGTCGCCGCCAGCGAGCACGAGCCGCGCGTGCTGACCGTCCGCCACGCGGACGCCGCAGAATCGCTCCCCGCCGGCCCGCTCGAGGCCGAGCACCGCACGCTCGAACTGGGCCTGCGCAGCTGGGTCGAGCACCAGACCAGCCAGCGCCTTGGCTATGTCGAACAGCTCTACACGTTTGGCGACCGCGACCGCCTGGTCGGCGCCGCCGC
>JAFAWI010000152.1 GCA_019241915.1 Alphaproteobacteria bacterium | reverse complement strand
GGGACGCTGGCCAAGGCCGCGTCGGGCGCGCTCGACCTCGTCCCGCTGGTCGTCGCGGTCAACCTCGCGCGCACGCTCGCCCGGCTCAAGCAGGCGGGGTTCTGGTGCTGCGGGCTCGACGAGCGCGCGCCGGCGCCGCTTGCCGGGCTCGATCTCGGGCCGCGCGTTGCGCTGGTGCTCGGTGCCGAGGGCGAGGGGCTGCGCCGCCTGGTGCGCGAGAGCTGCGATTACCTGGGGCGCCTGCCGACGACGGCGGAGATGCCGAGCCTCAATGTGGCCGCCGCCGCCGCCGTTGCGCTCTACGCGCTGGCCGCGCGAGCGCCGGATGAGGTTGCCGGCGCGACCCCGCCGGCGCCCGGTCTCGACAGCTGACCCGGATCACACCGGCTGCTCGGCCGGCCGGGCAAAAGCCGCCCAGAAAAAGCACGCAAGCCAGCCGATCAGGGTCCAGCCGAACAGGATGTTGACGACGGCGAGGTCCAGGCGCCGCGGGTGCTCGCGGCCAAACGCGATCAGGGTCGGCAGCATGTAGATGAACACCACGATGATCAGCATGATGACGGTCGTCGTGCTGTCGAACATCGCCTCTCCCCCACAGCGCCTCCGATGGCGGCGGCCGCCGATGATATAGCGCCCGCCGAGCGATGCCAAACCGCCTTCGCGCGCCCGCCGCGGCGCGGGAACGTTTCAGCGGCGCGCTGCCTATCACCGGTCAGAATAGCGGCGTTCCCTTGTCGAGAACGCGGCGCAAGCGGACGGAACGGGCGATGCGCGTGGCGATCTACAGCATCATCCACTGGACGGGGATCGTGGCCCTCGTCGTCTGGAGCGCCTATTCGGCCTACTCCGCCTTCGGGCCGTCCTGACCGCACCGCGTCCTGTCGGCATCGCGCCCCAGCGCTGTCGCAGCTTGTTCTGCGGCCGGGTCGGCTGATAGCATCATGCCGGAACATGCCGAGGCGGGCCTACCGCCCAGGATCGAACAGGGAGAACACCGATGGCGGCAGCCGCAATCCGTGCGCACAACCTCTCCGACGCCGAGCACAGCGCGCAGCTGCGCCGCGCGGTCATCGCCTCGACCGTCGGCACGGTGATCGAGGCGTACGATTTTCTGCTCTACGTGCTGGTGGCGCCGCTGGTCTTCGCCAAGCTCTATTTTCCGTCGTCCGATCCGCTGGTCGGCACCTTGCAGGCGTTCGGCATCTACGCGGTCGGCTTTATCGCCCGGCCGGTGGGGGCCGCGTTCTTCGGCCATTACGGCGATCGCATCGGCCGCAAGGTGACGCTGATCGCGACCTTGCTGCTGACCGGCCTGTCGACCTTTGCGGTCGGCTTTGTGCCGAGCTACGCCTCGATCGGCATCTGGGGCGCGATCATCTTGACCCTGGTGCGCTTTATCCAGGGCATCGGCATCGGCGGCGAATGGGGCGGCGCGACGCTGATCGCGATGGAATGGGCCAAGACCACCGCGCATCGCGGGTTCATCACCTCATGGCCGCAATGGGGCGGGCCGGCGGGTCTCTTTCTCGCCAACATCATGGTGCTGATATTCAGCGCGGTTTCGGGCGACCAGTTTCTCGCCTGGGGTTGGCGCGTGCCGTTCTGGATCAGCATCGCCATGGTCGCGATCGGCATGTGGATTCGCCTCGGCATCCTCGAAACGCCGGTCTTCCAGCGCATCCTCGAAAAGCAGGAGACGGCGCGCGCGCCGGTGCTCGAAGTGCTGCGCACGCAACCAAAGGAGATCGTGCTGACGGCGCTGTGCCGGATGGCCGAGCAGGGGCCGTTTTACATCTTTGCGGCCTTTGTCTTTACCTATGGCACCACGGTGCTGCACAGCTCGCGCGACCTGTTGCTGATGGGTCTGCTGGTCGGCACCGGGCTGTCGGCGGTGACGATCCCCGTTTCGGGCGCGATTTCCGACCGCATCGGCCGCAAGAAGATGTACCTGATCGGCGCGGTGACGATGGGAATTTGGGGCTTCGTCTACTTCACTGTGCTCAACACGATGGTGCCGGGCTGGATTTTCATCGCGATCGTGCTGTCGTTTATCCCGCACGACATGATGTACGGCCCGCAGGCGGCGCTGATCGCCGAATGCTTTATCCCGCGGCTGCGCTACAGCGGCGCCTCGCTCGGTTTTCACCTGTCATCGGTGATTGCCGGCGGTCCGGCGCCGCTGATCGCCACCGCGCTGCTCGCCAGCACCGGCTCGGGCTATCCGGTGGCGATCTACATCGCGATCTGCGCGATCGTCAGCGTCACGGCGACCGCCTTCCTGCCCGATTACACCAATCGCGACATCTCGGACGAAGCCGCCTACCAGACGGAGCCGGCGCAGGCCGCGGTCAGGGCCGAGGTCTAGGCCGGCAGCACCAGCCGCTGCGCCCGCTCGCGCAGCTCGGGCGCGAGCGCGGCGGGACGGCGCGCATCGAGGTCGAGCGTCACGCCGAACTGGCCGAGCCGCGCCACCTCACGCCCGGCGGCGTCGTTCATCACGTGCAGAAAGCGCAGCGACGAATTGCCGAGATGGGCGATCCCGGTGCGCGTGCGGTAAACGTCGCCGAGGCCGAGCGAGCCGGCGATCCGCACGCGGAACTCGAAGGTCGAAAAGCCGCGCCGCGCGCTCTTGATGTAGTCGGCGGTGAGGCCGATCGCGGCGCCGATCTGCACCGACGAGTCGGTGAATTTATGCACGATCCCGCACAGCCCCAGGCGGCCGAACTCGTCGAGGTCGCCGGGCTGCACCCGTCCGGCCGAGGTCGGAGACAGCCGGCTGAGGTCGGCCGGATCGGGACGCGCTTCGAATGGCGGGCCGTCCCAGTCGCCGGCGATGCCGACCGAGGGCACGGCCGCTTCGACCCCGTCCCAATGGACCTCGAACCAGGTGATCGTCTCGCCGGTGACCGAGTCGATGAACCGGTGACCCATCCGGACGCCGCCGCTATCGGCCGGCAGCGCCGCGCTTTCGATGTGGAACGCGCCGCCGGCACGCAGCTCGCGCGCATAGCGCACATCGTAACGCCGCGTAAAGCCGCCGGTGCGCAGCAAGTCGAGCAGGCCGAGTTCGGCGGCGAGGGTCGCTTCGGCCATCGCCACCCGGTCGAAGTAGAAAGCCACCGTAAAATGCTCGGTGACGTCGGTTTCCCACGGCGACACCGCACCGCGATAGGTCTCGATCCACGGTTCCATTCGCTTTCCTACTTGAGCTGGTCGGCGACTTTGTCGATCCCGGCCTGGACGCACGGTTCGTCCTTGCCCGGTGTGCCGGACACCCCGGCGCCGCCGATCACATCGTCGCCCGCCTTGATCGGCAGCCCGCCGGGGATCGCGATGACGCTGGGCAGCGTCGCCTGCTGGTGGACCACCGGGTTGTTGTCGGCGTAGCGCTTGGCATAATCGGCGGTCGAGACGCGGAAGGTTCGCGCGGTATAGGCCTTGCGCCGCGCGTTCTCCATCGTGTGCGGGCTGGCGGTGTCGCTGCGCAGCGCGACGATGGTGTCGCCGGCGCGGTCGACGACCACGACCGAGACGCCATACCCGCCGTAGCCTTGCGACGTGCACATGTCGATCGCGGTCTGGGCGATCGTCGTCGCCATCGCCAGCGACAGGTCCTTGTGCGTCAGCAGCTGAGCCTGGGTCGGCAGCGCGGCCGCGGGCAGCAGCACCGTTCCCATCAGTAATCTGCGCATTTTCAGCCTCCCGACGTGCTGCATCGATGTCTGTGCGTCCTTTGAGGGCCGCTTCGCAGCCACCTCGGGATGAGGGCTGGCTGGGATGGCATCTGAACAACGGTCCCTCATCCTGAGGTGCGGGCG